>DASUPZ010000369.1:0-5322 GCA_036280855.1 Pyrinomonadaceae bacterium
TCCAACAGCTACTGTAACCATCACTCCCATTGACGAAACCGGAGCGCCGATTCAGGGTCAGCCCGGTCAAACACGCAGCCGCAGTGATGTTTCAAACGCGCGTAGCGCGGTGTTTCGAATACTCCCCGACGGCGCAACCGATGTCGTTTGGAGTTCACCAACCGTCACTGCGTTTTCGATTGCACCCGGTTTGCAACCGGGCAGTGTTCTCATCGGCACTGCCGACAAGGGACGCATCTATTCAGTCACAAACGACGGCCGCGACACGTTGCTATTGCAATCGCCTGAAGGTCAGATATCGTCGTTACTGGTTAAGAACAACCAGATCTATGCTGCGTCGAGCAACCAGGGAAAACTGTTTCGTTTCGGCAACGAGCTCGTAAGTGAAGGAACATTTGAATCGCCTGTGCGCGATGCAAAACTGACGGCATCGTGGGGAAGGATCTGGTGGCGTGGCGGCGGCGTTGTTGAAGTGCAAACGCGCACCGGAAATGGCGAGCGGCCGGATGCTACGTGGAGCGACTGGAGCGCGGCTTACCGCAATCCTGAGGGCAATCAGATCTCGAGTCCGCGCGCACGGTTCATTCAATGGCGCGCGACTGTTCGTTCCTCTGGATCCCCTTCGTTCATTGAAGATGTGAGTGTTGCGTACCTTCCGCGCAATGTTGCGCCCGAGGTGCTTTCAATTACGGCTTTGCCGATTGGAGTTGGGCTGCAACAGATGGTGCCGGTAGTCGCCGATCCTAACGTCGAAACGTCAGGACTCGATCCGTCGCTGTTTGGACCGACTGCGACCCAGATCCCGCCGCGACGTTTTTACCAGCGCGGCGCGCGTTCGTTTCAGTGGCAGGCGGAGGACCGGAACTCCGACACTCTCGAATACGCGATTTACTATCGCGCGTTGAACGAGCAAACGTTTCGGCTGTTGAAAGACAAGCTGCGCGATAACTTCTACACGATCGACGGCGCGACACTCGCCGATGGCCGTTACGTCATCAAAGTGATCGCCTCGGATGCACCTGACAATCCGCCGGGGCAGAAATTGACCGGAGAGCGATTGAGTGAGCCTGTTGATATCGACAACACGCCGCCCGTGGTTAAGTTGACGGGTCAACCGCAGATCACACGCGACGCGGTGCGTGTGGTATTTACGGTTGACGACGCAACCGGAAAAGTGCGAAAGGCCGATGCGAGCGTTGACGGCGCAGCGTGGGTGCCTGCCTTTCCGGACGATGGCATCGCCGACAGCGGCCACGAAGTCTACACAGTGGAGGTTCCTTTGGTTGCGGCCGGCGAGCACACGATCTCGCTACGCACGTTCGACAGCAGTGGGAACGTCGGCACGCTGAGTGTCACCGTGAGGCGTTAGGTCTCTCACAACGGGCTCAGAAAGTCTTGCAGTCTAAGGGTTTTCCCCTACTTGCGGTTATACGATACGGTGCGCAAAAATGCGAAACGGTGCGAAAATGGCCGCTAACTGATACACTCTTCGCCCAAAACTACGTGGCACCTTTCTTGCTGCTTCCGGGGCAGCGCAACTCTTTCTCCCTCCATGCGCAGTAATTACTGGCAGAGGAGAAAAGGCTGAAGATGATTAAATTAATGCGACAACTTTTGGTGATAGCAATGCTGGGCGTGTTGTCGGCCGGAGCGTTTGCGCAGAGAAAGGGCCAGGACAAACGGCCTCCGAAGGAGCCGGTGAAGGTGAAAACCAACGACAAGGAGAACCGGCCACCACCTCGCAACAGCAACGACAGACCCAGGGAACGGGAACGACCCAAGCGTCCATAACCCTCTCTCCTCGTCCCCTTACCGATCAAAACCGCTGTAATTTCCGCTTCTTTCCGGCTTCCCTTGCATTACCCCAACATCTGTGAGATCTGTGGCAAGTTAAATCTTGCATGACAGAATCTCGCCCATCCCGCGTGCGTGTTGTTCTTGCGTTCGCCGCAGTCTACGTGCTTTGGGGTTCGACTTACCTCGCCATCCGTTACGCGATCGAGACGCTTCCACCGTTTTTAATGGCGGGAACGCGGTTTTTTATCGCCGGAGCGATACTCTTCGGGTTAGCTGGGCTTAACGGGGAGCGCTTGAGCACCTCGTTACCGCAGTGGCCCAAAGCGTTCGCTATCGGTGCTTTGTTGTTGCTCTGCGGGAATGGTGGCGTGACGTGGGCCGAGAAATACATTGCAACCGGACTGGCTGCGCTGCTCGTTGCGACGGAGCCGCTGTGGGTCGTGGTGTTGAACTGGATACTGAGTCGCAGGCGACCGAGGGCGGCAGTATTGCTGGGAATTTTGGTTGGACTTGCGGGTGTGGGGCTGCTGGTGAGTGATGGTTTCAGCAGGGTCGAGAGTTCGGGATTTAGTCTTGCGGCATCGGGTGTGGTGCTGGTCGCGGCGTTTGCGTGGGCTGCGGGGTCGGTTTATGCGAACCATCGTCCGATCAAGGGGTCAACTTCGATGGGCGCTGGAATGCAGATGATGGCGGGGGGAAGTTTGCTGCTGTTGCTTGGAGTGGTTGCAGGTGATCTGCCGAGGCTGCGCACGATGAACGCATCGTGGCTCTCGATCGGAGCGTTCTTTTATTTGCTGGTGTTTGGGTCCCTCGTGGGTTTTACGGCTTATAGCTGGTTGTTGAAAAACGTCACACCAGCACGTGCCGCGACGTATGCGTACGTCAATCCCGTGGTTGCAGTGCTTCTCGGCTGGTTGTTAGCGAGCGAGCCTTTAACGTCGCGAATGATGATCGCTGCCGGGGTGATTGTTGGGTCAGTGATCCTGATCACGACCTTCGGCCGAGAACACACAACCCCGGCCCCAAATTCCGTGCACGACTCCGATTGTCCCACCCCTCCATGTGCGTGAGCGACCATCTCTTCTGTGTGTCGGGAGTTTGAGTTAAAATCATTGACCAACATCATGGCGACAGCTAAAGAACAAATCACGGAGTTAGTCCAGCAACAGCCAGACGACAGTTCGTACGACGAGATCATTCGTGAACTCACCTTTCACCTTATGATCGAACGAGGCCTTAACGACTCAGAAAACGGTCGTACGATCTCAAATGAAGAGATGGAAGCTCGTATCAATACGTGGTTAAAATAAACTGGACTCACGAAGCACAGCTCTGGCTCCGCGAAATCTATAACTATATCGCAACCGATAACCGCGAGGCGGCTCAACGAACAATCGCGGGAATCTTTGGTAGAGTTCAAAACCTCAAGAATCACCCCCGAATTGGATATCGTTACGAAGCGGAGAAGTTGCGTGAAGTTCGCATTCTGCTTTACGGTCATTATCGGATTGCATACCTGATCAAGTCTGATCGAAACATCGATATCCTGGGAGTCTTTCACGGCGCTCTTAACATCGAGCGCTATCTGATTTGATGCCGCATGACCCGTTTGGAACAACTCGACAAACAGATCGCGAGGCTGAGACGCCGGGCGAAGGTTCTTGAAGCCGTCAGCCATAAATATTGGAACGCGCGTCGAGTAATCTTCATCGCGGGTGTGCTGCTTGCCCTCGCCTTCTGCAATTTTGCCGGTAGCAGGGCTGGATGGCTTTTCGCTGCGATACTTGCCACCGGGTTTTCCATCGTCACGTTTTTTCACACGAGGATTCGCGACAGCCTCACGCGAAATTCTCTGCTCATAGAGATCAAACAAGTGCAGCAGGCGCGGATTCTTCTGGATTGGGACCGCATCCCTCCTACCGATCCCCTCGTCCAACCAGTCGCCGGTCATCCTTTTGAAACCGATCTCGACATCACGGGAGAGCGATCGCTGCATCGACTGCTCGATTGTGCCGTCACAACAGAAGGAAGCGAAAGGCTGCGATCGTGGTTGCTGAATGCCAGACCGAGTGCGGCGCTAATCGAGCACCGTCAAGCACTTGTGCGCGAGTTGAAAAGCCACTCGCTCTTTCGGGACAAGCTGCAACTACTCGCAGCGGTCGCACGTCTCAGCACCAACCCGCTACGACCTCGTTCGCGAACGTCAAACCTTTGGAACTCGCGCGTGCTCATCCAGTGGCTCGAGCGAAGTGAACGCAAAAGCTCTTTGCTTCCTACAGTCATCGTTTTGTTTGCACTTGCGTTGCTGAACATCACCTGCATTGTGCTCGCGGCCTTCGAGTTAATTCCGCAGATTTGGCCTATCACGTCGTTGATCTATTTCAGTGCAATGATCCTGATGCAGGGAAGAGTTGCAAGCGCCTTCGACGAATTGAACGACCTCGAAAAAACGCTCACGTATTTCAAAGCAGTCTTTGGTTATCTTGAATCCCGCTCTTACAAAAGCACGCCTCGGCTGGCAGAGATTTGTGCTCCGTTTCTCGAAAAAGGCAAGCGACCGTCGATCGAGTTCAGACGTTTGGAACGACTCGCCGCAGCCCTCGGCGTTCGCACCAACCCGATCTTAACCCTCATTGTGCACCTGTTTGTTCCCTGGGACTTTTACTTCACACATCGTCTGGAGCTGGTAAAGACCGAGATCGCACATCTACTACCGCGCTGGCTTGATGCGTGGTACGAACTCGAGGCGCTTAATTCACTGGCCAATTTCGGTTATCTCAATCCGGATTATGTGTTTCCCGAGATCACTTCTGAGCCGCGGAGATTTACTGCTCGCAACCTCGGACATCCGCTTCTCCGGCCTGAGACGAAAGTTTGCAATGATTTCGAGCTGGACCAAAATCAGCGGATTGTGATCCTGACTGGATCAAACATGGCGGGGAAAAGCACGTTTCTACGAACTATCGGCGTGAACCTGTGTTTGACTTACGCCGGCGCTCCAGTGAATGCAGAACACCTCGAAGCGTCGTTGTTTCGTCTCTTCACCTGCATCAAGGTGAGCGACTCCGTACAAGACGGACTCTCGTACTTTTACGCCGAGGTGAAACGTCTCCAGGCATTGCTCGCGGCCGCGACTCAGGAGGATCCGCTTCCAGTGCTATTTTTGATTGATGAGATCTTCCGCGGCACGAACAGTCGCGAACGTTTGATTGGAAGCCGTTCGTACATACGCGCGCTTTCGGAGAGCACGGCAGTCGGGTTGGTGGCAACGCACGATCTCGAGCTGAGCAAGTTGGCGGAAGAGATCTAAGGTGTGGTGAACTTCCATTTCCGCGAAGAGGTGTCGGGAGGGAAGATGGTGTTTGACTACCGCTTGCGTTCTGGTCCATGTCCGACGACGACCGCACTAATCATCATGGAGCTGGAAGGCCTGCCCGTCAGAGTGTAGCCCCTCCTTGGATTGCGGCGGCCTGGCGCCGCTTTAGTAGTCGATCAAGCGTGATCGAATAACAAAGCGGCGCCAGG
>DASUPZ010000370.1:0-8692 GCA_036280855.1 Pyrinomonadaceae bacterium
TTTGTTTGGGTGGACAGCGGAATCAGTTCGGCCGCCGATCTTGCCTGTGCGAGTGGAGAGCTTGGCCGCGGATGAGCGCGGAAAAAACGCGGATTAGGATATGAGTATGAGAATGAGATGGGCGGGCGTGATGCCTGCGACGACGACGGCGTTTGATGAAGACCTGCAAATAGATCATGCGTTTGTGGGTAAGCATGCGGGATGGTTGATTGAGCATGGCTGCACCGGGATCGTTACGCCCGGATCGCTGGGCGAGAGCGCGACGCTTTCATTCGACGAAAAGCTTGCGATCTGGAGCACGGTGGTTAAAGCAGTGGGAGAGCGGGTGCCGGTTGTTGCGGCGATTGCGTCGTTGAGTACTGCTGAAGCGGTAAGGCTTGCTGAGCGGGCCGCGGATCATGGATGCAGCGGTTTGATGGTGCTGCCGCCGTACGTTTACCGCAGCGATTGGCGCGAAATGAAAGCGCACATCGAAGCTGTCTTTCGTGCGACAAAACTCTCCTGCATGCTCTACAACAATCCGGTCGCGTACGGAACCGATTTCCTGCCCGAGCAGATCAAAGAACTTGCCGCGGAGCACGAAAACCTCCACGCAGTGAAAGAATCGAGCACCGATGTGCGCCGTATCACCTGGATTCGAGAACTTGTTGGAGATCGCCTCGCGATCTTCGTCGGCGTTGACGATGCGATTGTCGAAGGCATCGCGGTTGGTGCAGTGGGCTGGATCGCGGGCCTGGTGAATGCGTTGCCGAAAGAGTCAGTCGATCTTTTCAACTATGCCATGAACGGCGAACGCGAGAAGGCGATGACGCTCTACCACTGGTTCCTGCCGCTCCTGCGAATGGACACCGTGCCGAAGTTTGTTCAGCTGATCAAGCTGGTCCAACAGGAAGCCGGCATGGGCAACGCGCGCGTGCGTCCGCCTCGCCTCCAACTCACCGGCACCGAACTCGAAGATGCCCTACGAGTAATTCGCCATTCAGTCGCCACGCGCCCAAATCCGCGTTTTCTATCCGCGTAATCCGCGGCTAACTGTTTCCGCGACACGCAATCCAACGTCAAACGCTTCTTCAAACAGCGCCAACCCACTCAACTCAGAATGCGCAAAGTAGATCGATCGAAACGGCTTCGCGCCCTCGCGGCGCGCCTGCCCCCACATGAATCCAGTCCGCGGCCGGATCATCGCATGACCCCAGCGCATCACATCCAACCGCTCAACCAAATTTCGAATATCAGGATGAGCACGCGACAGATCAGCCAGCGCGACTTCAGCCCAGCCACGCCAGTCAGTCTCCAGTAAACGCGTGCGCGCAACACGCGGGTTCTCGTCCACGAGTGGATAGTAGTAAGTGAGCACGGTTGGACCACGATCGAGCCCGCGCTGATGCGTCGCGACGACGTACCCGAGCGACGGGCTCTCATACAGCACGTTGTCCCAGGCGAGCGGAAAATCGCGCGGCCCGAGTTTTGGCCGATCTCTGAGCGTAAGGTTCGCCACCATCCACGATCCGAATTGAAACTCCGCAAGGTGCGACGGCGGATTGTCCCGGTAAGGACGGACAACGTATCGCGCCATAAACTGCGGCGCCGCGAAGATCACGCGACGAGCGCGAAAGCCGCGGGGCGCACGTCCCTCTCGATCGAGCGTGATCACTTCAACGCCGTTCTCGACCGGTATCAGCTCAATTGCAGCGCGATCGAGTTGAATGTTTGCTTTCGCTTGCTGGAACAGGTGTTGGACCAGGCGGCCATTGCCTTCAGGCCACGTGATGAGCGACTGCGACTCAACTCCCGGCGTCTCGACTCGCGAGCAGAAGTAAAACAAACCTGCCCATGCGCTTGTCTGATCGACCGTCATGCCGTAGTCGTCGCGACAAGCGTAATCAACCCACCAGCGCAGCCGTGGACTCGTTAGACCGCGCTCTGCCATCCACTGACCCATCGAAACACGATCGAGCGCAGTCACTTCCGCATCATCCGAACAGTTGGACACGGGAAGCGTGAACGCGCGGCGCCCGCGTCCATCGCGCCACGAGACCCAGTGGTCCACCTCGGCGTTGAACTTCGCGAACTGCTGTTTATCGTCTGCGCTTTCGCCCGCGTGAAGATAGAGACCTTCGTACCAGCGGCCTTTGTAGAAGACGCGTTCTTCCGGATCGCGACACAGGAACTGCTCGGCGATGACCGGCTGTCCGTGTTCGTCTTTGGTTTCGACGACGCCCATTTCGTCGAGGAGGGAGATGAGCGCGGTGTTTTCTTTCATCGGCACCGGGATGTAGTGCGCGCCCCAGGGAAAGGAGAGGTTGCGATTCGAGCCGGAGCGAGAGGTGCCGCCGGGCGCGTTTTCGATTTCGAGTAAAACGAAATCTTTAATACCAGATTTTTGTAGACGCCACGCTGCAGTCAGCCCGGCCACGCCGCCGCCGACTATTACGACATCGACGTTGGACCATGCATCAGCAGGAACTTCTACCCGCAAGCCGTCGCGTAGACGATGACCGAAGACATCTGACTGGCCGACGATCTCGCCCGGCGGCAAGGCTGGTTGTTCATTGCGGCTACACGCTGCGAGCGCGAACGGCACACCCAGGAACGCCGCCAGAATTTCACGTCTATTCATCAAGCAGAATAGGTCCTATAGGTCCTATAGGACCTATATTTCTTTTATTCGAAGCGCTTCCATTCGCCTTCGTAATACCGCACAAGGATCTGATTATCGAGCCGGTTCACCTCGACCGGCACGGGCTCGATGTCCTTCGAGAGCGTAAACATCGCCGTGAGCGTCTGGTCGTCGAGAAACTTCAATCCCGGCGGCGGATTTCTCGGTACCTCAAACGCCGAAGAACGCGCCAGCGCGTATCCCCATAGGCCAAAGCTTGGCACCGCCGTGTAATAAGGCCTGACGTAAAACCCTGCCGCCTCGAGCGTGCGGATAATGCACCAGTAAGAATTTCTCGCAAACATCGGCGACGTCGATTGCACGCTCACCGCCGCATCGCGAGTCAGTCGCGTTCGCAGCATCCGGTAGAACCGCGTGGTGTAGAGTTTCCCGAGCGCATACGAGTTAGGATCTGGAAAGTCGACGATGGCCGCATCGTAGACAGGCTCGGTAGTCTCTTCCACCCAGATGAAAGCGTCTTCATTGATCACGTTGACGCGCGAATCGCTGAACGCCTGTTTGTTCAACTCCGCCAGCAGGGGAAAACGACTCGACAGTCGCGTCATCTCCGGATCGAGATCGACCACCGTCACGCGTTCAACCGATGGATACTTCAAAATCTCTCGCACCGCGAGGCCGTCGCCACCGCCCAGCACGAGCACGCGTCGCGGAGCATTCGCGAGCAACATCGCCGGATGCACGAGCGCCTCGTGATAGCGATACTCATCAGTCGAGCTAAACTGCAAATTCCCATTGAGGAACAACTGAAATCCCGCACGCCCGCGCGTGATCACGATGCGCTGGTACGGCGTGTCTTTCGTGTAGACAATCTCGTCGGCAAACATCTCGTCTTCCGCGAGTGACGTGAGCGTGTTTGCTTTCACCAGGCCAATCAGCAGGAGCGCGAGTACGACAAACGCCTTCACCCGCAGAAGCGTGATGCTTCCTTTGATCAGCGGCCGCAGCAACCACGTGCCCCACAAAGCAACGGCGGCATTCAACATTCCGAAGATCAACGACGTGCGAATCAGTCCGAAGCGCGGCACGAAAAGAACGGGAAAGAGGATCGAGGCGACGAGTGCGCCGATGTAGTCGAGCGCGAGCACACGTGAGACGAGTTCTTTGAACTGGATCCTGTCTTTCAGCAGGCGCAGCAGCAGGGGTATCTCGAGACCGACGAAGACGCCGATCGCAAACACCACGAAGTAGAGCACAAGGTAGAAATAACTCGAGCGCGAGAACGTGATGAACAGGAGTGGGGCAGAGAAGCCCCCGAGCACAGCCACAGCCAGCTCGATATCGACAAAACGTCGCGCCAGTCCTTTGTCGAGGAACCGCGAGAGCCAGGAGCCGACTCCCATCGCAAAAAGATAGATTCCGATGATGAGGGAAAACTGGGTTACCGAGTCGCCCAGGACGTAGCTGGCAAGCGTGCCTGCAAGAAGTTCGTAGATCAGTCCGCAGGTAGCGACGATGAGAACATTCAGGTAGAGCAACGGAGGACGTATCATGTCGCTATCTGCACGGATGGCGTTCAGGGGCTCACCCGTGAATTGCTGCCGCGATGATTATCGCGCTGCCGAGGATGACAGAAGCGATGACGACCGCGAGCGCAACGTTGTGATCCTCTTCGATCTCCTTGCGCACTGAGAACGGCGTTGCTTTTGTGATTACCAGGAAAGTGAGCGCAAAAACAATCAGCCCCAGTATGACAAACACGAGGGTAGTGATGAAAGTCGAAAGCAGGTTTTCGAGTGGGACCACCACTCCCAGGACATTTGCATCAATCAGCATCATTTTCCTCCGCGTAAACCGTAGTGCCAGAAATGGAACGAACGATAACCGTTTTGCCGCGCATCAGGTGGCAACTGGCGGCGCGAGCCGCTTGTGAGCTCCCAACCCAACATCGCCGCTACGCTGTACAACGTCACAATGCCGACGCCAAAGATTGTGTAGATTGTTTTGAGCATAAAACTTCCTTCAATAGGTCCGAATAGGTCCTATAGGACCTATTCATCATCATCATCACTACTACTGCCCGCAGTGCTAAACATGCTCTCCGACCAGCGCCGGTGCTCGAAACTGACGTGATAAATGAGCATGATTATGGGAATGATCGACAGCCCGATCAGCGCCAGTATCAGGTTGAACCCGCGCGTAACGTTCTGTTCTATCTTCACCGCGACGTTCGCCGGCTGCTGCCATTTCTCCCACTGCCCTTCCAACCGCAGCACGTACCTGCCCGCGGGCATCGACGAACTGTACGCAGAATCACTCTGCCCGCCTTCAGACCACGCTTCGCCGCCGTCAACGCCCTGGTAATACGAGATCTCGATCGGGAACGACTGCACCACACCTGTCTCGTCGTTGATCAGATCTCCTTCGAGATAAACCCAGGCGTTTTGCACCGGCGACTCACCCAAGATCCTGATATTTCGCCTGCCCGACAACTCAAACGGTTCGCTGAAGAAAACCTGCGTGCCATCCGCGTTGGGCAACGGCGCGAGGGTCACATTCTGCGAGAACACTGTTTTGGTCGAGCCTCCGAGCAGCGTCGATAAAAACGCTGCCAGCAGCGCAACGACGAGGAAAAGGATCCAGTACTTGTAAACCCACCAGTGTTTGTAAGGTTGATTCGGTGCGATGGTCGAAGGCCGCGGCAGCCCGCTGACGGAAAAAGCCTTCTCGACTTCAGCAACAGTCAGGTACTTTCCGAGCGACCAGTTGATCTCGCCCGTCGAGCGCCGTGTTTTATTCGCATCATCCGGATCCGTAACATAAATCGTCGAGACTTCCTTCGAGAGCATCATCGGCGCGCCAACGAAATCGACGCCGCGGACTGTTTCTCCCGCCTCGACCTTCCAGTAAAACTCGCCGGCGACAGCCTCAACACGCGCCTGTGCATCCTGAAAAATCTTGTAACGCTTGTTCTGGTAACTTGCAGACTTCCCGGATTCGAACACTTCTCCGGGCGGCACTGCACGCACGTAGTTCCAGTGATCGTCGCTATGCACCATCCACCGGAAACCGATCTGCGGGTTGTAGAGCAGATACTCGCTCCAGAAATATTGCGTTCCGTCGATCGTCACGCTGCGCGCCATCGCTCCGATCACCGTCATCTTTCCTTCAGGCACTTCGCCGACGGTTCCCAGCGGGATCACAGGTTGAAACCACGGCTGCTCGAGAGTCTTAAGGTATTCGAGCTGTCCCTGGTTGACGTCGAGGAGTGAGCTGCAGTTTGGACACGTGACGCGTTCGGTTTTATCGGGCGCGCGCAGTTCAAGCGGTCCCGCGCAGTGCGGACAATTCAACTGCGCGGCGCCCACGCGTCGCTCCTCGCGTTCGGGCGCACGCGTAGTAGTGATTCCGAGTTCTTCGAGTGTGACCTGTTGGCCCAGGAAGACGAGCGGTGGCGTTTCGTTGTAGTCGAGTGTTCCGAAAGAATTGTTCACGCCCGAGAGATCGGCATAGTAGTAAGTCTCGCCGGGCTTTAACAGGTAGGGTATTTCACCTTGCGCCCCTAGCGCCGTCGCACGACCAGTTTCAGCGACGATCAACGGCGTGGGCCATGGCAGACCGGGAACGGGTTGTCCGAGGTTGAGTTGCTCGAACGCGGGCAGTTGCACGCCCTCGGGAATCGGGTATTGAAAAGTGATATAGAAGCGGCCTTGCGCTTCAGCCAACCAGCCGAGCCATCCGTTTGAAAAAGTTGCGTACCACTCGTCCCATTGCCCGCCCATCTCGTGTCCGAGTTGCGCGCGGCCGGTCAGTTCAAAGGGCACGTCTTTCCACTTGCCGCGTAAACCGACGTCGAGCGGAGATCCCGTTTGCACGAGCTCCGCGACTTTGCCGAGATCGTTCAGACCACGATCGGTTCGTGCGACGGCCGACCGGCAATACGAGCAGATGACGACGATCGATTGCCCGCTCTTGAATTCAACCGGCGCTGCGCACGCTGGGCAGTTCGCCACGAGCACACTCATTTAGCGGCTCCTGCCAGAGCGGGTTCGTCTGCGTGAATCATTCGATCGAACACGCGAACTTTCACTTCAGTTGCGCCGAGCATTTCTTTTAGGATTGTTTCCCACGGCCAGTCGGCGCGATTACGGCAACAGTAAAGGTTAAACGTTGCCGCGCGAAATTCGGGATAGGTGTGACAGGCAAGATGCGACTCCGAAAGTAATGCGAGACCGCTCACGCCGCCCGGATGATCGAACTGGTGCCAGGCGACTTCGCCGAGCACGTGCAGATCGAGATCGCGTATGACGCGATCGAAAACCGCGCGGAGTCGATCGAGGTTTGCAAGCGTCTCTGGGTCGCATCCGCTTGCGTCGATGAGCCATTCCGTTCCGAGAGTCATAGATTGCGCGAGAGAATAAGGCAGCGAAGAGACAAATTCAACATGCTAATCTTTTCCGCCTAATATAGGTCCTATAGGACCTATTCGACCTATATTTCTCCCGCCAGCGATGCGTGCGGGAGAATTGACGGCGGGATCGGCTCCAGGAAGCGCGAGAGCGTGGGCGTGCCGTCCGTCTCCGGTCCTCTGTAAACATCCACCGCCGGATAAACGAAGTGCAGCTCCCTCTTCGCGCGCGTCGTCGCCACGTAAAGCAGTCGCCGCTCCTCGTCAAAATCGTCAAACTCATCCTGAAAACGGCTCGACGGAAACCATCCATCAGTCATCCAGATCAGAAACACGTTGTCCCACTCCAGACCTTTTGCCGAATGCACGGTCGAGAGCGTCACGAATCCACTATTCCGCCGCACGTTGCTTTCCTGCATGGCCTCCGTCGGATCGAGCGCGATGTCGTCGAGCAACTTCGCCGGCGTCTTGTACCGCTTCGCAATCGTTTGCAGGTGTTCGAGATCTCGTCCACGTCGTTGCACATCGTCGTACTTCGTTTTCAACAACGGACGATAGAAACGAAGCGCGGTCGACAATTGTTCCGCAGGGGTGTCTGACTCGAGCATCGTGCACCACACACGCGCCAGTCGCACCAGTTGATCTTTGTACGCAGCACGCGCAGGGAAGCGAGTCAGGTTTTTGAACAGTGCGGCCCTGGTCCGGGCCGTTCGAAATTGTTTCTGCTCGACTCCGAGATGCTCGAGTATCTGGTAAACGGTGGCATCGCCGATGTGGTCGATCAGCTTCAGCGCGCGAAACCAGGAAAGCGTGTCGGAAGGCTTGACCATCACGCGCAGAAACGCGAGTGCGTCTTTGATGTGCGCCGATTCCGCAAATCTCATCCCGCCAAACTTCCGGAACGGAAGTCCCTGCTTACCCATCTCGATTTCGAGATCGAACGAATGTGAGCTGGAACGAAACAACACCGCGATCTCGCTGAGTGGCACACCCTGGTCACGCATATCAGCGATCCGCTGTGCGACAAACCGCGACTGCTCATTCTCGTCATGCGCGCTGACCACCACCGGCGGCTCGCCGCCTTCGATGCGCGAGTAAAGCCGTTTCTTATAACTCTCTTTTACGTCGGCAATAATCGCGTTCGCCACGTCGAGGATCGGCTGCGTGCTGCGAAAGTTTTCTTCGAGCTTGATGATCTGCGACGCCGGAAAGAGCTTCGGAAACTCGAGCATGTTGCGATGACTCGCCCCGCGAAACGAGTAGATCGACTGAAACTCATCGCCAACGACCGCAACGTTGTCGTGCTTTGCGGTCATCAGTTTCACGATATGCGCCTGAAGCTTGTTCGTGTCCTGGTACTCATCGACCATTATGTAGCGATACTGGTCTGACAGTTGTTCGCGCATCTCGGCGCTCGCTTCAAGCGCTTCACGCAGCCGCACGAGCAGATCGTCGTAAGTCAGCATGTGACGGCCGCGTTTGAACTCCTCAAATGTCTTGAACAACGTTTCGAGGTTTCGGCGTTCGTCGACGAATTGCGGGTAGCTCTGGTTGAGCACCTGCTTCAGCGACTGGACCTTGTTGACCATCATGCTGAACATTGCGGCAATGGTTCGTTTGCGCGGGAAGTGCTGCGCCTTCGTAAGCCGGATCTGGCGTCGCAGCAG
>DASUPZ010000371.1:0-4128 GCA_036280855.1 Pyrinomonadaceae bacterium
AGCTCCTCTGCGTTGTGACGCTGACTGAAGAGCTCGCGCTGAAACAGGCGGCGGCCGCTGACGCGGAGATAAAGCGTGGGAAGTATCGTGGCCCATTGCACGGAATTCCCTGGGGCGCGAAAGATCTGTTCGCCACTAAAGGCATCAAGACCACGTGGGGCGCCGAGCCCTATCGCGATCAGGTGATCGATTACGACTCGACCGTTGTCGAACGGTTGAACGACGCCGGCGCGGTGCTTGTGGCGAAGTTGTCGATGGGCGCACTCGCACAGGGCGCAAGATGGTTTGCGGGAGTTACGCGTAACCCGTGGGTGCCTGAAGAGGCGCAACAGGGCTCGAGCGGATCGTCGGCTGGTCCAGCTTCCGCGATTGCTGCCGGGTTGGTTGGTTTCTCGATTGGAACGGAGACGCTGGGTTCGATCGTGTCGCCGTCGGCTCGTTGCGGCGTTACTGGGTTGCGTCCGACGTATGGCCGCGTGAGCCGTTATGGTGCGATGGGTTTGAGTTGGACCATGGACAAGATTGGTCCGATGTGTCGAGGCGTTGAAGATTGTGCGGCCACGCTGCACGCGATCTATGGGCCTGACGGCAAAGACATCACTGTCGGCGACGCGCCTTTCAACTGGAACCCTGACACGAATATCAGCGCCTTGCGCATTGGGTATTTGAAGACCGAGTTTGATGGTCCAGCGACGCCGCCGGCGAACGAACAACAGCGGACACAAGCCGAACAGCGACGTGCCGTCTATAAAACTGCGCTCGAGGTGCTCGAGAAAGCGGGCGCGAAGCTGGTGCCCATCGAGTTGCCGCGGTTCTCGACGGGTGCGTTGCGGTTCATCTTGTCTGCCGAAGCAGCGGCGGCGTTTGACGACATCACTCGGGATGGTCGAGTCAACCAGTTGTCAGGTCAGTCGCCGGGTGATTGGCCCAACACGTTCCGCACGTCGCGTTTCATTCCGGCGGTTGAGTATTTGCGAGCGCAACGCGCGCGTACGTTGCTGATGCGGGAGATGGAAAAGTTGATGTCGCAGTGGGACGTGTTTGTGAGTCCGGCGCCGGGAAGTGCGAGTTTGCTGGTGACGAACCTGACGGGACATCCGGCAGTTGTGTTGCCGTGCGGGTTTGTGAACAACTTACCGGTGGCGATCATGTTTACGGGCGGTGTTTACGATGAGGTGTCGCCGTTGCGGGTGGCGCTGGCGTTTGAGAGGGCGACGAAGTGGCACACAATGCATCCGCAGATGGATAAATTAGCCACGGATTAACGCGGATTTATTGCGGATCTGGAAATGTGATTTCGAAGGTTGTGCCGTGACCTGGCTGGCTGTTGACGCTTACGGAGCCGCCTGCTGTTTCGACTGCTGTTTTGACGGCGTCGAGGCCGACACCGCGGCCGGAGATTTCAGAGAGTTCAGGAGCGGTCGAGAAGCCGGGATCGAAGATACGGCTGATCATCGAGGGATCGATGCCGCGTCCATCGTCGGTGACGGTGATTCTGGTATCGGAATCACGCTTTTGAGCTTCGATGACGACTTTTCCGCGCGACTCGATCCCGTGATCGACAGCGTTGCGAACGAGATGAAGCAGCGCATCGGCGATTGACTCATTCAGTTCCAGATCTTCCCCGCACAGCTCGAAATCGACTTCCTTCCTAGTTGCAGCCGCCGCCGCTTTCCCCGCGCGCACTACCTGCTGCCACACATTACCACCGGGCAAACTCACAAACTCGGCCGCCAATTTTTCAAAACAACGCTCAAGCGCTTCTATATCAATGCCCGCTTTGGAAGATTCAATCCGCCCCGAAATCACAATCTCATCCGCGCTTTTTTCCGCGTTCATCCGTGTACACAAAACGCGGAAATTGATCTTCCCCGTCTCCTTATCCATCTGCGCGGTCGTCGAAATCACTTCCCCCGTCTCACTCAAACGCCCCTTAAGCGCCTGAAACTCGCGATCAAAATCCGCGACCTCAAAACTCTCCTGCACGAGAAACAGCCGTTCACCTTCCGCAAGCGACTGCTGCACCGCCTGTCGTTGTTCCTGCCTCAACGAATTCCACACTTCAGCAGGAATCGCGTCGCGCACCGCCGCGTCCACCACGCTGCCGGTGCGGAGCGAGTGCAGCACGTTCTCAAACTCGTGCGCCGCTGTGGCAAGGTTGTTCAATCCATCAGCAGCCGCACGTGCTTTCAGGTTGTGAACACTTCTAAAGAGCGCATCGAGAAGCTTACGCGCGCGCGGGCCATCATCGCCCACCTCGCGCAGCTCTTTCATCGCGCTGACGATTTGTTCGGCGCTAGCGTGCGCCATCTTCGTCTCCATTTGCGAAGATCCGCGGTCAGGAATCAGTATCTTCAGTCTCAGGCTGGACGTTCTTTTGCGGTTGCTGCTCGTCCAGGTCGCGTTTAATGGCGTCGAGAATCCCGTTGATAAACTGAGTCGCTTCGTAAGTCGAAAAACGGCGCGCGATTTCAAGCGCTTCGTTGATCGCTACGGTGCGTGGAGTCGGCTCGTAAAGAAACTCATACACGGCGAGGCGCAGGATGTTGCGGTCAACCACTGCCATACGCGAGATACGCCAGTGCTCGGCCCGCGAACGTATGCGCTCGTCGAGGAGTTCCAGGTTTGAAAGTGTTCGTGAGGCGAGGCGAGTGGCGAATTCCCGAGCTGTCACGTCGAGGTCGGACTCCCCGAGCTCAGCCCAGTAGCTTCGGACCACTTCGTCCGCAGTCATTTCGGCAACGTCAGCCGCAAAGAGCATTTGCAAGGCACATTCGCGTGCCTTACGTCGCGAACCCATAGAATTACCAGTTAAAACTTGCCACGAACACAAACAGGAAAAGCTTTGCGTTCTACTGTGGCACTTCCTTGTAAAGATTGACTAGTTCCACCGCCGTCATGGCGGCTTCAAACCCCTTGTTACCCAATTTGACTCCGGCCCGATCGATCGCTTGATCGACTGTATCGGCAGTAACTATACCGAATACGACCGGGACTCCTGTTGTCAAAGCCGCGTGCGAAATGCCACGCGCCACTTCACTCGCGATGTAATCGAAATGCGGAGTCTGTCCACGAATGATCGTGCCCAGACAAATCACCGCATCAAATCTCTGCGACTGCGCAAGTCGCAAAGCAAGCAAAGGAATTTCAAACGCGCCCGGTACGCGAAACAAACTAACTGTTTCACTTTTCGCCCCCAGTCGCTTGAGACCGTCGAGCGCACCCTCGACAAGTCGTGCAGAGATCAATTCATTCCAGCGGCTCGCGACGATTGCGAAGCGAAAGTTTTCAGCATTCAAACGCCCTTCATAAACAGTAGGCTGCAATCGATTCGACTCCGCCACCTGAATAGTCACTACGTTTTGCAGTATAGGAGATGCTTCGAGACGCATCAAGTTGATGAATTCTGCTGATTGCAATTAAGTTCAAGCGTGTGAAGGCGTTGATCGATGTTATGAGAATCGAGATGGATTTTGCGTATGACGTCATTGATTACCATCTGATTCCGACTAATCTCGCCTACGGTGATGTTGAGATCGCTCAGACCCTTTTCCAGCCGTTGTTGACCCGCCTGTAATTCCGCAATATCAGCAACGACTTTATGCCAGATTGGTCGCGTATCGTGGAGCCTCTGTTCGATTGTCGTTTCCAGAGCTCTCAATCGTGAGTCGATTTTATGCCAGATGGGCCGCATGTCGGGCAGCCTCTCCTCTAGTTTTTGTTCTAAACTGCCAACTCTTTGTTCTAAACCGCCAAGTCTTTGTTCTAAACCGCCAAGTCTTTGTTCTAAACCGCCAAGTCGTGAATCGATGTCTTCAACTCGAGACTCAAGCTTGCCGAACCGCGCCTCCAGATTTTGAGTGCTGGTGAGGATCAAGTGCAGCGTTTCACTGTCGCTCTTAGGTAATTTTTGTGTGAGGTCTTCGCTCATTCAGTTTCTCCCTTCAGGGAGTATTCTACATCGCGGAGCTGCTGAAAGAGACAACTATCTTTTGTCGAAAACGACTATTTATTGTCGAATGTGGCTAAATCAAATTCATCGGGGTCGGATTCTTCGGATCTTTCGTGTAGTCGTAAAACCCGCGTCCGGACTTCCGGCCGTACAAACCCGCCAGCACCATCCGCTTC
>DASUPZ010000372.1:0-4024 GCA_036280855.1 Pyrinomonadaceae bacterium
GCGCGGGTGGCCGAGGTGATGTGAACTCCTGCCCGTCCTTCAACGCTTTCACCTGCCATGAATAGACTTTGCCGCGCGCGAGGGTGGTGGTCCACGATGCGTCAGTAAGCTGAGGGCTCGTCGCTACAAGTTTGAATTGATCGTCGTAAACTTCCACCACATACCCAGTCGCGCCCTCCATCGTTGACCAGCGGAAAGCAGGTTTATCTGTCAACAGAACTGTTCCCGCAGGTGCGAGCACGACGAACCGATCGTTCTGATTATCAGTGCCCATCAGTGAACTCGGCGGCCGCGTCAGTCCCTGAAGTTGCGACGACTTCTCGATCCTTTGAGTGCTGAGCGCTTTCGCCAACAGGTTCTGGTACGAAGACGGCAGATCATCGGCGCCTGAGAGTTTTCCCTCCTGATCAAGCGTCAACACCCGTCCACCATCATTCACTTGTGCTACAACAACACGTTCCGGTTCTGCTGCTTGCGGTGAAGGTGTCGCGACCATCACCGACGGCGACGGTTGTGAAGAAGGCGTTGGTCCAACTGCAATCTGTGGCTCTCTATCACCCGGCGTTCGCCACACCAACCACCCGATCACGGCCAGCAGCAGCACCGCCAACGCCGCACCACCAAACGCCGGTACCGGCGACACTCGAAACAGAGATCCAAACCGCTCACGCCACCCACTCCTGGCTGGAGTCGGAACCGGAGCCGCCGCCGAGCGATATTCGCGATCGAGCGACGGTGCGATCTCGTTTCTAAACGCGCGCAGATCCTCAACTGCAAACACACACTGCTCACAACTGCTCAAATGATCCGAAACCATTTGCAGCGTTTCACCCGAAAGGTTCTTATCAACATAATCGGCAGTTTGCTCAGGCGTAAGATGCGCGCTCAAGCCACCGTCTTCAGCAACCGTTCTTGCATGGAGCGCGAAGAAAGTCGCGTCGCCGTTCATCGCGGTTTCAACACGTCGCCGGCACGCTTCGCAATTTTCGAGGTGGTCGCCAACCGATAGCAGCTCCGACGCGTTCATCTGTTGTTGAGAAAAGTCCTCAACCTGTTTTGGACTCAGGTGTTCCATCTCAGTTTTCTTTTTGGCCTCCAACCGGGGTCCCGGCGGCTTCACCTGTATAAGTTGGCGAAACTTGTCGCGTATTACTACCGGCCATTAAATAAATCCTCGCAGCCGCCGCGCGAGCCGTTCTCGGCCCGATTTACGGGCATTTATCACTTGTTGACGGGTCAACCCGAGCAACTCGGCAATGCGCGAATCCTCGATCGGCAGGTCATTCCACACCTCCGCAAAGCTTTCGGCCTTCATCTCGAGAGCCTGGGCGAGCTGGCGCATCGTCGCGATGCCCGTGGCTGGAAAAAGCGTGATACAGCCGAAACCGCTCGGGTCTTTCAGGTTGAGCAGGAGGGCGGCGCGCTGATTCAACGGAAGCTGTTGCAACTCTTCCCACAGCCTCTGCAAAAACATTCGCTTCTCCATGCGCCATGCGGGATCAGGTTCCGGTGCCACGGGCAGCGCAGTCGCATCATCTTCCTCGGCGATCGACTCCATCGGCTGATCGCTGATGCCCTGAAGCGTAGCCACAGTGCCCACCAGCTCATCAAACTCAACTGGCCCACGAGCATGATCAAAAATCGCAGCCACCACGTCTGCCAATTCCTGCGACTTGTCACTCTTGTGCGTGCGAACGTGATCCGGAAGCCGCTCGATGCTGCGAGCCGGTCTATTCTCTTTCTCCCAAACGGCAAACCCCGCGAGTTGTTTACCATCATCGCTCTGCCAGAGTGCGAACCCACGCTGCCGCGTTATTAGATAATGAAGACGATTTTTGAGCGCGTGGCGTTCGGGAAACTGGCGTCGCATCCAGCGCGAACACGTGCGATGCGCAATGACCGCCGCCATGCCGCGCACGTCGCTAATCGGATGGCCAGCGGGTAACTTGCGAAATCGTTGCAACTGCGCCACAAGTTGCATCACGACTTCCTGCTGAATGTCGTCGGCCTCTGCTCGTTGACTCTCGCTCGAAGAGTAGAGACGGAGTTTGAAACGAATGACGCCTTTGATTACTGGTTCGGCGTGAACGGTGATCAGTTGCGAGAGGAGTTCGTCGGCCTGTGCGTCGCTTGTCTCGACCATCAACGGTTCGAGCAGAACGTCGATCTTGACCGGTGACTCTTTCATGGTTCGACTTTAACTTCCAGCCGCAGCGTTTTTGAGCCTGCGCTACCAAACCACGCGACGAGTTCCTGGACCATGTCGATCTCGAGCGTGTAACGTCCCGGCTCGCGCGGTGCGGTCACAATCAACGGAAGTTCCACTTCTTGTCCGGGCGCCAAATCGAAGAGCAGGGAAGCGCGCGCGTCATCCTGGACCACCATCACGCCCCGTTCGTCGAGCCAGTGATTACCGAGTTTTATCGCAAACTTGCTATCGGGTTGACCCAGAGCGTTCCAGGTGGTGTCGCTGGTGTTTTTTATTCTGACATAAACCAACTCCCGTGCGCCCGCTTTAACGATCGTGGGACTGTCGGACACTGTGAGCTGCGCGTTGAAACCGCCGGCCGGAAGAGCCGAAGTTGCGAGCGTGGTCCTGATCTGTTCGCGCCTGATGCCTTTGTCGGGTGCGATCTCGATTAAAACCATGTCGTAACGATAGCGCTCGGAATAAAAAGGAACGCTCACCGCCGTGAACTTACCCATTTCGAGCCCGCGGAAGCTGAGAAGATCGAGCGAAGGGCTCAAGTCTTTTGTAAACGCAAGGGTATAGATCTTTTTGCCCGCGGCGTTGTCGAGTGTGTTGTTGAACTTTTCGACCGATGCCGGAGCCTGGAAGTAATAAGGAAAACAGACGAGGAGGATCGGTGCATCCGGTTTCAGCAGTGTTTCGAGACCGTTGGTGATGAAGTTGCTCTCGATCCAAACATCAACATTGGCGAAGAGTTGCCGCTCTCGTTCCGGAACAAACTTCGCGAACGAATGATCTCTGAGGATGTGCCGCGATTCGGCTACGAAGCTTTGCGGATCGTGGAAGACCGTCGGGCGCATGCTCCATTCGTACCGGTAGACGTATGCCACGGATAACGCGGATTGAATAATTAAGGCGATCGACGCGGATGCAATCGCTGCGGTTTTGAAACGAGCTGTCTCGAAGACGATTGCAAGGATGGCGGCGCCGCCGAGTAGCTCGAGGAAAACCGCGTAGCGGCCGTAACCGGTGGTGATGGTCCATAGCGCAAAACTGAGCAGGACAATGACGCAGACCGTTCGCGTGCGGGTTCCTGGTTTGAGGACCAAACAAAGGATTACAACCAGGAAGATAAACGCAAGTCGTCCTGAAGACACTGGTAACTCGGAACCGCGTTCGGGTGAGACCGCGATTACGAGTGGCCAAATTAATCCTTGCACGATCGACTTTGGTCCCCAGCGCACGTCGGTCCAGTTTATTAAAGGCCAGTAAGGCGAACGGAAGATCGTGTTGTAGAACGGAAATAGGGGACTGCCGGTTTTCAAGTAGATGAACAAACTAAACGGCACGAGCGGCGCGAGAAAGACGAGGACGAAAATTGTCGCGTCTTTCAGTTTGAAGGCGAGCTTATGTGCGTCGAGTTTGTAGGCGTAGACGATAAGCAACGGCAACACGAATGCGAGGTTTATGAGTTTTATCGCTGTTGCTGCGCCGAGAAAGAATCCGACACGGATCAACTCGCGACGATCGATTCCCTTCGTGTTCAGGACCACGAGTGCAACGTCCAAAAGCAGTGGGACTGCGAGGAGATCGGTCATGTAGTTGTTGATCTCGAAGAGCGGCTGCTCGGTGAGCAGAATCAGCAGCACACCGGAGCATCGGAGCCATTCGTTTGTGATGTAACCGCTCAGCAGCCTGTAGAGAATGCTTCCGGCCCAGAGCATCACGGCGAAGTTGATGATCGTGCCGAGGCGATAGCCGAGTATGTAGCGTGTGATGCCAGTGACGATTTGCGGCGCCGGATTGAATTGAATCGGAGCAGGGAAGAAGTCG
>DASUPZ010000373.1:0-6063 GCA_036280855.1 Pyrinomonadaceae bacterium
CACGTTTCAGTTTGAAGTCGCCGAGACGGAAGTTTACGGCGGGCGCAAGCTGGATGGCTGGTTCGGCGTCGTTGGGCTTCGCGCGCGCGCGATGGACTTCACCCGTGCAAAGGTGCAAAGAGTATCTTAAACCTCAAGAACACCATCCGGCCTTTTGTACCTGCACCCTTGCGGCGCTGCGCGAAGTATTTCTCAACGCCGCGCGCAAAGAATTGTTATGCGACGCACGTCCCCGTTCTGATCGGCATTGCTCGTATTCGCGAGGTGCGAAACGTGCTCGAGTTTGGCTGCGGTTACTACAGCACGCTCACGTTTCTGAACGCTGCAGTGTTTCCTCATCTCGAACGCCTCGAATCGGTTGAAAACGACGCAGCGTGGGCGGAAACCATTAACGAAATCGGGAAAAATGACCCGCGTTGGACTCTCAACCTCGTCGAAGGTGAGATCTCCGAATCAGTTTCGACTTTCGATTTCGAAGCCTTCGATCTAATCCTGATCGACGACTCAGAGACGAGCGACCAACGCGTACGCACGATCCGCGAATTTGCAAAGCGGCCGCCGCATCGCCCGTGGATCGTCATTCACGATTTCGAAGTCGAGGATTACCGGCGCGCCGCCTCCGGCTTCCGGCAAACTCACAGATTCAAAGCCTACAACCCGAACACAGGCTTGCTCTGGAGCAATACGACGCACGCACGTCGTGCGAAGGCAATCGATCGCATCATCAAAGCCAACGCCAAAACCCTCGAACCCGACGACATCCCGCGCTGGCAAGAAGCATTTGCTGGCTTTCGTTCAGAGTTCAAGCTTTAGCTTGTTGTTTCGAAAAAAGCAGCCTAAAGGCTGAACTCTGAACCTGAATTCTATGAACATACTTGTCACCGGCGGACTCGGAACAGTCGGCGCCGGCCTCATCACCGAACTTCGCAATCGCGGCCATCACGTTGTCTCCTGCGATCTGCAACACCAGGCCGACGAGATCGGTTTCAGTCTGCGCACCGACGTCGAACTACCGCTCTACGCGCGTTGCGACGTCGGCGACTTCCGCCAGTTGGAACGCGTCTTCGAACGTTGTGGTCCATTCGACTACGTCTACAACTGTGCCGCCGAATTCGGACGCTGGAACGGCGAAGACTTTTACGAAACCCTATGGCGCACGAACGCGATCGGCACGAAGAACATGATTCGTCTTCAGGAGCGCCTCAAGTTTCGGCTCATCCACTTCTCCTCGTCGGAAGTTTACGGCGACTGGCCCGATCTGATGGTCGAGACGGTGATGGACGAGTATGAGATCAAACAATTGAACGACTACGCGATGACGAAGTGGGTAAACGAAATGCAGATCCGGAACTCTGCCTTGCAGTACGGCACAGAGACGGTCGTCGTGCGTTTATTCAACACGTATGGTCCGGGCGAGTATTACAGTCCTTATCGATCCGTGAACTGCCGGTTCCTTTATTGCGCGCTTCACAACCTGCCATGGACCGTCTTTCGCGGCCATTCGCGAACGTCTACATATCTCGCCGACACGGTGCGAACAGTCGCGAACATCAGCAACAACTTTCGCGCCGGTGAGACTTACAACATCGGCGGCAACGATCTGCACACGATCGAAGAGCTTTCAGACGTGGTGCTTAAAGTTGCTGGCGCAGATCGAAGACTCGTGCATTACCAGGATAGCGAGATCCTCACGACGAAGCTGAAGCGTGTTGACACGTCGAAGTCTGTGCGCGATTTGGACCACAGGAATTCCTACAGTCTCGAAGCTGGAATGCAGTTGACCGCGGATTGGATGCGTGACGTTTATCGTTTGTGAGACGCGGATTTACACGGATGGTGCCGCATTTGCTCTATGTGGGTGATGTACCGGTGGAAGCGTCGTATCACGGGTCTGCCCTGGTGTATCGATTATTGTCGGACTATCCGCACGAGCAGTTGATGATCATTGAGACTGCAACGCAGTCTGAGCCGAGGCGACGGCTTCCGGGGGTTGAATACCTCTCGTATCCGATCGGAAAACCGCGCTGGCTCAATACGCGCTTTCATCCTTATGCCGTGGCGTGGTACTCCGAGGCGGGGAGGCAGATGGGACGGCGGATCGCGAAGTCGATTAACGGTTTTGAGTGTGGAAGTGTGTTGACGGTGGCCCATGGTTTTGGGTGGCTTGCGGCAGCAAGTATTGCGAAGCGGAGAAAGATTCCGCTGCATTTGGTGGTCCATGATGACTGGCCGCGTGTGGCAAATGTTGCTCCGAGTTTTCGCAAATGGCTCGACGCACAGTTCGCGGCGGTTTATCGACAGGCGCGTTCGCGCATGTGCGTCTCGCCGGCAATGGGACGCGACTATGAGCAACGGTACGGGGCGCCTGCGGAAGTCCTGTATCCCAGCAGAGCGCGTGATTGTCCCGATTTTGCAGAACCGCCCGCACGGCTTGGCCGAAACGATGGACCGTTCACGATCGCGTTTGCGGGGACGATCAATTCCGATGGGTATGTGCAGGCGTTGCGTGCACTGCAGGATGCGTTGGAAATGGTTGGAGGTCGTCTCGTCGTTTTTGGACCACAACGTATAGAGAACACGGATTTTCGCGGATTGGCAGACGCGGATCAGTTAATCATGCGCCTGCGGGAAGAAGCAGACGCATTGTTTGTTCCGATGTCGTTTGAGCCCGCGGACCGCGCGAACATGGAGCTGGCGTTTCCGAGTAAGCTTGCGGATTACACAGCGACGGGCTTGCCGCTTTTGATCTATGGGCCACCGTATTGCTCCGCGGTCGCCTGGGCGCGCGAGAACGAGGGCGTTGCCGAAGTCGTCGAGAGCGAAGCGGATCTAAAAAACGCGGTCGATCGTCTCGCCAACGATCCCGCACACCGTGTAGCACTCGGCCAACGCGCCCTCGACACAGGCCGCAAATACTTCAGTCACGCTCAAGTCCAACAAACCTTCATCCGCGTTTTATCCGCGTAATCTGTGGCCTCTTTCTTAGATCGAACCGCGCTCGCATTGTTCAAAACGGTCCCGCGCCGTGCAGCGCACCATCTTCTATTCCTGGCCCGAAGCCAGCCCGACGTCGCCGATCGCTGGGGCTACCACATCCGCCCGATTCATTACTACGAGCCTCTCCCCGACTTCCGTTCGATCACAGCGGAGCAAACGACGCGGCGACGAACTTTCCCCGCGATCGATTTTCAGTGGCACGATCAGCTTTCGCTTCTCCATGATTTATCCAGCTATCGTGAAGAACTCAACGATCTGGATCTCCACAACGACTACTTCAGCGGCTTCGATGCCGTAGTCTATTACTCGTTGATCCGTCATTTGAAGCCGCAACGAATCATCGAGATCGGCGGCGGCTACTCGACGCGCATTGCCGCCAAAGCATTGGAGCTAAACGAAAAGGGAAGGCTCACCTGTATCGAACCTTATCCGGAGCAGCGACTTCTCCAAGCGGATCTCAAGATCGAGTTGATCCGAAAACCAGTCGAAAAGATCGACGTCGAGTTCTTCTCATCCCTTGACGCCAACGACATTCTCTTCATCGATTCGAGTCACACGGTGAAGTTTGGTAGCGACGTTTGTTACGAGTTTCTGGAAGTGTTGCCGAGCCTGAATCGCGGCGTCTGGATTCACGTGCACGACATCTTTTTCCCGCACGATTATCCGGCTGAGTGGTTGTTGAAGCGTCGTCTAGCTCTGAACGAGCAATATCTGCTCGAGGCGTTTCTCGCTTTCAACAAAAGCTTTGCTGTGCAGCTTGCAAATTACTGGCTGTGTCTCGAACACACGGACCATGCAGGGCGTCTTTGGACCAACAGCGTCAACACTCGCGCTTCGAGTTTCTGGATGAAACGAGTCGAATGACGTCCTCGACGCGCATCTCCGCAATCGTGGCCACGGTCGGCAGACCGGAACTGCTGAGACTTTGTCTCGAATGTCTCTCGAAACAGACGGTGCCGATCGCGGAAGTGGTTGTCGTTCATTGCGGCGATGATTCGGAAACGATGGCAGTCACGAAAGATCCTTGCTGGTCAGAAGCGGGAATGGACGTGCGCTACTTTCATCATGCGGAAAGAAATTGTGCGCAACAGCGCAACTTCGCGATCGAAAGAGCGCAGCACGATAACCTTTTGTTAATCGACGACGACGTGGAAGTTGATCCTCGCTGGGCTGAAGAACTGTTTCGTCCGATCTGGACCGATCCGAACGTGGGCGCAACAATGGGACGTCTGGTCAATCAACCGATGGCCACGCCCACTTTGTTTTGGCGAATATATCGCACCATCCTGCACGGTCGAACAACAGGCTTTGAACCGGGGCGATTGGTTGGAGCGGCGCTGCCAAACGGCTTTCCGATTACCGCGGAGGAGCCAATCCCGTGCGACTGGATCGGTGGCGGAGCGAGCGCATTGCGGCGTACGGCGTTCGATGCTGTTGGAGGTTTTGCGTCTTTCTTCGCGGGCAGTTCACCTGGTGAGGATCTCGATCTCGGTTATCGTCTGAGCCGCACGTGGAAGGTCTACTACGTGCCGTCAGCCCGGTGCATTCATCACCAGTCGCCGAGCGGTCGCGAAGCTTCGGACCAACAGCAGTATCTCTCGATGCGATCGCGATTCGGTATTCTGAACATCACCATGGGCAAAAGCCGTCATGCAGCACTCGCGCACATCGCGCTCTGGGCCACGGTCCAGTGTTTGAGCGAACTCGCCAGCCTGCGCCACGGCCGCTTGCGCTTCGATCTCCCCCGCGCGTGGTCCGGTCGCTTGCGCGGCTTCCTTTCCTGTTTGTTTGATCCAATTAAATCCGTGTCAAAATCCGCGTAGATCCGTGGCCCCTACTCTGGTTATTGCCGATTACCCCGTGGGTTATTCCAGCGGCTTCGGCGAAACGCTCTACAATCTTTTTACCGGTTTTCCCAACCAGGATCTCTGGAGCGCTCATCCCGGCCATCTCTCAGCGGCTAAAGACAAAAAGCGAGGCCAATCAATAAAGCTGCCGTCACCATTAAGACCGCATTGGTTCCCTCAACGGATCTCGCTGGCTTACTATCCTTTTCTCAAAGCGCAACAGTTCCAGGCTGCAACACAAACTGTTCGACAGCTCAGCGACGTGGTCCAACAACATTCGATTCGAAACCTGCTCGTCGTTCCCGTTACTCCATGGATCCTGTCTGCGGCGCTTGCACTGCACAAGCAACACCCGAACATAAACCTCGTCGTCTACGTGATGGACGACTGGCAGGGCCATCACGAGTCTCACCAGCTTCCTTATTCTCGCCGGCGGCAACGTTTGCTCTGCGAAGTGATCGATCGCGCGAACGTGCGCTTCGCAGTCTCCCGCGAAATGGCCGCACATTATGAGGAAGAGTTTGGGAAGAACTGGTTCGTTGCACACAACGGCGTACAAAAAAGCCTCGTCTCACACGAGCCGAACGGCGCCCAAAAGCGAAGCCGAGTCTTTCTCGCCGGCGACGTCAACGTCTTTCGCTTCGACGCCGTACTCGCGTTTGCAGAAGCAATCGAACGTCACAATCACCATCGCGAGAATCCGATCGAGTTCACTGTAATGGGCGAGGTAGCTGAGCAACACCGAGCCGCGTTATCCGCGTTGTCCGCGGTCAAATTATTCAGCCGCAGATCTCATTCCGAGTGTCTCCAGGCAATCAACACCGCTGATCTGCTCTACTTGCCGCTCGCCTTCTGCAAACAATCCGCGCGGATCTCGCTCTACTCCATGCCGACGAAGCTGCCAGAGTATTTAGCATCAGGCAAAAGAGTGCTGTTTCATGCCCCGAAGGAGTCAGCGGTCTTCCGCGTAGCTGAACGCTACGACCTGAAACCACGGCTAGCCACGATCGATCCGCGCGCCGTCGACGCCTTTGTTGAGAATTTGATCGTCACGGATCAAAGCCATGATCAAAGTCGCAAGGCCCGGGAAGCAATCGTGGAAGAATTCGATATCGACCGGCTCTCGCAAAAGTTTCAAAGTGCATTCGTCTGAAGTGTCTCGCAACTGGGTGTTTCTCGGCGACAGTCTCACGGAAGGCGTCGGGTCGAAGAGAGTCAG
>DASUPZ010000374.1:0-7053 GCA_036280855.1 Pyrinomonadaceae bacterium
CAGTACAAGCGGTGTGGATCCATACCTCTTTCTGATCGCGCCCGACGGCTATGTTCTCTCGCAGAACGACGACATCAATGACTTCGACACAAACGCGCGCATACCGACTGGTCCTGACACGATCACGCTGCCTCAAACCGGCGTCTACACTGTTGAGGCTACGTCTTTCAGTCGCCAGCAAACTGGTACGTACTCGATAACGGTCTCGAACCCGGGTTGTACTCTTAACGCTACGGCGTCGGTTCAGCAATTTGGCACAGCCGGTGGAAGCGGAACGATAAGTGTCACCGTTTCGGGCCCGTGCTCTAACACTTTTACACTCGAGGTTACACCGGGCTCCGCCGGATGGCTCGTTCCAACGACCACTTCCGGTTCAGGAAACGTCAACATCAACTTCACTGTTGCCAACAATCCGGGCAGCGCCGGAAGAAGAGCGTTTATCCTGGTAGGTACGGGGCCTGACGGCTCGGGCGGAATTCGAATTCCCATCACGCAGTCGGGCTCTGCGGGGGATTGCACGTTCACGGCGATCTCTTTCGGCCAAACGCTCAATGGCAGCCTTGGCGCCGGCGATTGTCACTCACCGGTGCGTGGGAATGGTTTCTTTGCCGATCGCTACATTTTTAATGCCAGTGCGGGACAAAAAATCGCGATCCAAACATCCGCGGCCGCCGGCAATCCTGACACGTTCCTGACGCTCCTTGGTCCAAACGGTGTCGTGCTTATCACTGATGACGACAGCGGTGGAGGTCAAACAAATTCACGAATTCCGGGCGGCGACAGGTTCCTGACGCTTGGCGTCACCGGCACCTACACGATTGAAGTCACGGGCTTCGATACGTCTGACGTAGGCGCCTATTCTGTGACGTTGACGGCTGAAGGCGGCGCATCTCAGACGGTTCAGTTTTCACAATTGACACCCGTCGTTAACGAGAACCAGCCGACCCTGAACGTAAACGTCACGCGAAGTGGAAACACCTCGGGCGCTGCGACTGTTAATTACGCAACCGGCGACAACTTCGGCGCCAACTGTGCTACAGCCAACGGGCTGGCATCGGCGAAGTGCGACTTCAACACCGCCGGAGGCACGCTGCGGTTTGCGGCGGGCGAGGCAAGTAAGAACATTCAGTTGTCTATCGTCAACGACGGTTACGTCGAAGGAAACGAAACCTTCACTTTGACGCTCAGCAATCCAACCGGAATGAGTTTGGGATCGCCGGCCACTGCGACGGTCATGATCGTCGACAACGATTCGACGGCAACCAATCCTTTCGACAACAACGCCTTCTTCGTGCGGCAGCAATATTTGGATTTTCTGTTACGAGAGCCGGACACTGGTGGATTTAACGACTGGTTAAGCGTTTTGAATAACTGTCAGCCAAACCAGGGTGGATTGGGCTCTAATCCGGCCTGCGATCGTGTGCACGTGTCGTCAGGGTTCTTCCGCTCGACTGAGTTTGGCGAACGTGGTTACTGGAGCTACCGCTACTACCATGCGGCACTCGGACGGCGGCCGCAGTTTGCGGAGTTTGTGCCTGATCTGCGGCGGTTGAGCGGGTTCCTGAGTCCGGCTGAAGAAGAAGCACAGCGTGCAGCCTTTGTGGCTGACTTCATGGGTCGGACGGAGTTCACTGCGATCTATGGAGGGCTGACCAACGCAGCTAACGCGGCGCAGTTCATCGCGACGCTCGAACAGAGAGCAGGCGTGACGCTACCGGCAACGGCGACGACGCAGCCCGGGCAACCACCGCAGTTCGGCCGGCAGGAACTGATCAACCTGATGCAGACCGGCCAGTTCACGGCGGCGCAGACGTTGCGGGCGTTCATCGAGCAGAAGGTTGTGTTTGACGCCTTCTTCTTCCGAGCGTTTGTGGCGATGCAGTACTTTGGTTACCTGCTGCGCGATCCGGAAGACGCAGGCTACAACGACTGGGTGGACGTGCTGACGAATGGACGCGGCGCCGTCCCACCGGGCGACTTCAGACATTTGATCTTCGGATTTGTTTGGTCGGTAGAGTATCGTCAGCGGTTTGGCCCATAGGGCCACAGATGAACGCGGATAACGCGGATTAGTAATAGTTTTATTCGCGTTCATCTGCGTTCATCCGCGGCAGTTCTTCACAGGAGTCCCTTACATGCGAAAGTTTATCTTAGCCCTCTTGCTGTGTCTTGGCCTGCTCACGCTTGCGGCCGTTCTCGTGCCTTCGCCTTCAGGCGCCAAAGTGCAGCCGGTGACGAAAGCCAAAGGCGTGCGTCCGCGATTTGTGCCCGGCGAGGTGCTGGTCCGTTATCGCACTGAGTCGACGGCCCAGGGCAAGACCGGCAAGATGCTCGTCGCCACTCGTGAAGGACGACAGGTATCGGCCCAAATCGAACGCTTCGACGGTTCCGATCTTGTGACGGGACTCCGGCTCGCGCGTGTTGCTCCAGGCGAGACGCTCAACGCCGTCGCCGCTTTTAGAAATCAGCCCGACGTCCTCTACGCAGAACCGAATTACATAATGCGTGCCGCCGTCGTTCCGAACGACGAGCACTTCACAGCCAACCGGCAGTACGGCCTCGCAAAAATCGGCGCACAAACGGTCTGGGACAACTTCACCACTGGAAGCGCGAGCGTCGTAGTCGGCGTGATCGATCAGGGCATCGACATCACTCACCAGGACCTGCAACCAAACATCTGGACCAACCCAGGCGAAGTCGCCGGCAACGGCGCGGATGACGACAGCAACGGATTCGTCGACGACATTCGCGGTTTCAACTTCGTAAACAACAACGGCACAGTCTTCAGCAACACCGATCCCGAAACGCACGCGAGTCACGTCGCAGGCGTCATCGGAGCGCGTGGCAATAACACGATTGGCGTAACGGGTGTGAACTGGACCGTGAGCCTGATGTCGCTGAAGTTTCTCGACGCCGATGGTTTTGGCGACACTGTAGACGCGATTCGCGCCTGCAATTACGCGAAGACGATGCGCGATCTGTGGATTTCGAGTGGTAATACGAAGGGCGCCAATGTCCGCGTGCTGAACGCGAGCTTCGGCGGCTCGGCTTTTACCCAATCGTTTCTCGATTCAATCAACGCGCTGAACACTTCTGGAATCCTGTTTGTCGCCGCTGCAGGCAACATCGATAACGGCACGATAGAACCCAACAACGATCTAGTCCCACAGTTTCCGGCCGGCTTCAACGCGCCAAACGTCGTGTCGGTTGCTGCAACGAACCAGGTGGACAATGTCTCTTCGTTTTCACACTTTGGAAAAACCAGCGTCGATCTCGCAGCGCCCGGCGACAGCATTCTGAGCACGACTCCGAATTGCACCAATCCTGGTCCATTCCCGGCGCCGTGCGAACCGTCGTTTCCAATCGGAGCCACACCGACCCAGGACACGTACACGTTCTTCAGCGGCACGTCGATGGCAACGCCGCACGTGTCAGGCGCGGCCGCACTTCTCTGGGCGCATAATCCAAACCTGACCGTGGCCCAGGTCAGGAATCTTTTGCTGTACAACGGCGACGTAGCCGCGGCGTTGACTGACAAGACTTTGACCAACCGCCGTCTGAACGTGGCTAACAGTTTTCAATCACTTCAGGAAACAGACAACACCGCGCCCGGAACACCGACCGCGCTTCAGCTCAACTCGCAGGATGGTCGTAACTTCAATCTTCGTTGGACCACCGCGGGCGACGATGGTGCAGGTGGCGGCGCCGCTGCGCTGTACGAAGTTAACTTCGTTGACAGTGTCTCGAATGCGGTTATTCCTTTGAAGGGAGTTGTACCGGCTGCGCCGAATACACAGCAGAACTCCCTCGTAACCGTGCCCTATCGTCACACGAGCGGCAGTCTTCGGATTCGCGTGTTTGACAACAAGGGAAACGAAGGCACACCAGCGAATCTCGCGGTCACGATTCCCGCGTCGGCAGGTGATCCGTACCTTACGAGCGTTGCCGCGCCGGATAGCGCCCTCTCAACGGGCGGCCAGCGTATCAACATTGACGGGGACGATCGTTATATCGATTTTCTTTTGCCGAACGGGTTCACGTTCCCGTTCTTCGGCTCGAATTTCAACGAGCTGACCATCTCTTCAAACGGCAACCTCTTCTTTTCAACCCCCCCGCGCCGCATCGGACTTGCACCAGGCAACCAGGACGACGCCGACGATCCGCCGGGTTCGCCGCGTACGCTTGGCGGCTACAAGATGATCGCGGGACTTTGGGAAGATCTCGACCTGCGCGTCTCAGAGCGGGCCGACGCGGGCGTTTATGTCGTGCAGCCGAGTGCGTCGCGACTCATCTTCCGCTGGCAGGGCGTGCCGTGTAATTTCGACGGCATCGAGTGTCAGGGTGGCGCTCCGGTCAATTTCGAAATCGAGTTGAACACCAACGGAACGATCAAGACGCGTTACGGCAGTGGCAATACGAGCCTGTTTCCGACTGTCGGTATCGGTGGCGGAGACCAGGAGCCTTACGTCATCACTTCACACACGTCTGAAGAGACGCCGCTCAATTTGACCAACGCTCAGCAGGCGACTTTCACGCCGCGCGGCTCCGTGCAACTCGCATCGGCAACGCTGACGGTTAACGAAGGCGCGGGCACAGTAAGCGTGACCCTGAACCGGAATGAGAGTTCCCAGGCAGCAACTGTGAATTTCGCGACGAACGACACGTTCAACGCAAACTGTGGCGTGAACAATGGACAAGCTTCCGCCAACTGCGACTACAACACGTCGGGCGCAACCGTGCGTTTCGCCGCAGGGGAAGCGAGCAAGATCGTCACAGTCTCGATACTCGATGACGGTTACGTCGAAGGAAGCGAAACGTTTACTTTGGGCTTGAGCAATGCGGCGGGTATGAGTTTGGGTGCGCCCGCCTCGGTCACGATCACGATTACGGATAACGATCAGACAGCGTCGAATCCATTCAACAGCAACGCCTTCTTTGTGAGGCAGCAGTATCTCGATTTCCTGCTCCGCGAACCGGACCAGGGCGGCTTTAACGACTGGCTGAACGTCCTGAACAACTGCTCGCCGAATCAAGGTGGACTCGGATCTAACCCGGCCTGCGATCGTGTACATGTTTCGTCAGGCTTCTTCCGCTCGACTGAGTTTGGCGAACGTGGTTACTGGAGCTACCGCTACTACCATGCGGCGCTCGGACGGCGGCCGCAGTTTGCGGAGTTTGTGCCTGACATGCGGCGCCTGAGCGGGTTTTTGAGCCCGGCTGAAGAAGAAACACAGCGCGCAGCTTTTGTGGCTGACTTCATGGCTCGACCGGAGTTCACTGCGATCTACGGAGGACTGACCAACGCAGCTAATGCGGCGCAGTTCATCGCGACGCTCGAACAGAGAGCAGGCGTGACGCTGCCGGCTACGGCGACAACCCAACCGGGGCAACCACCGCAGTTCGGACGGCAGGACCTGATCAACAGGATGCAGACCGGCCAGTTTACGGCGGCGCAGACGTTGCGGGCGTTCATCGAGCAGAAGGTAGTGTTTGACGCCTTCTTCTTCCGGGCGTTTGTAGCGATGCAGTACTTTGGTTACCTGCTGCGCGATCCGGAAGACGCAGGCTACAACGACTGGGTGGACGTGCTGACAAACGGCCGTGGCAACATCCCGCCGGGCGACTTCAGACATTTGATCTTCGGATTTGTTTGGTCTGAAGAGTATCGTAAGCGCTTCGGCCCACCATAAACTAGACAGGATTGCAATGATGACAGGATTAACATGTAAATCTTATTAATCATGGAAATCCTGTCAAAGATCGGCATAGACGGTATCCCCCTGGCTTCGGCGAAGACAGGCATCGGACACTACACGCTCGAACTCTCCCGAGCGCTGGCCGCCATCGATCCCGATGACGAGTTTCAACTGATCGCGCCGATCCCGCTCGCCTCCGACGACCATCTGCCGCGCAACCTGCGCAAGGTGCACGCGCCAAAGCGAAAGCTATGGTGGGTCGCGGGACTCCCGCTTTATATCCGCCGGAGTTCGCTCGCCCTCTTTCACGGCACTAACTACGACATTCCGCTCTGGAGCCCGTGCCCGACAGTTCTCAGCATTCATGACTTATCCCTTCTTCTTTATCCTCAAACACATCTCAAACATCTCGTTCGCCGGGCACGCTATAGACTGCCGTTGATGGCGCGCAGCGCGACGAGGATCATCACTGCGACCGAGCACGTTAAAAGGGAAGTCACTCAGCATCTGCGTGTCGATCCCGCGAAGATTGCCGTGACGCCTTATGCGCCTCGTACAGACTTTCGGCCAATACCGCGCGTTGAAACTGAGGAGGTCCGGAGGCGGCTGGGTGTTGAAGACATCTTCATCCTCTTCGTCGGGACGATCGAGCCTCGCAAAAACCTGATCACCCTTCTGCGCGCCTTCGGCGAAACACAGATGAACACGGATCTAAGAGCGCAGCTTGTGATTGCAGGGCAGGAGGGGTGGCTGATGGGCGAGATGTCCAGCTACATAGAGCGCGAAGGGCTAAAGGGACGGATCCGGTTCACGGGATACATTGCGGATGAAGACCTGCGGGCGCTTTACAGCTCATGTGCAGTGTCTGTTTACCCGTCGCTGTACGAGGGATTCGGATTCCCGCCGCTCGAGGCGATGTCGTGTGGCGCGCCGGTGATAGCCGCGGACGTGCCGAGCCTGCATGAGACTGTCGGGCAGGCTGCGTTGCGGGTTCCGCCGACGGACGTTCAACAACTGGCGCGAGCTCTCGTCGAAATGCTTGGCGACGAACAGAAGCGCGCGCATTATTCTCGGGCCGGAATGGAATGGGCGGCGCAGTTCACCTGGGAACGAACCGCGCAACAGACGCTCGCGGTGTATCGCGACGCAATTAGCGCAAAGCAAAAGCGCAAATGAGGTTTCCCTGCATTTGCGCTTTATGTGCCTTTTTGCAGCTACTTTTAGAACTTCTCGCGGTATTCAACCGACCAGACAAATCCGAAGATCAGATGTCTGAAATCGCCTGCCGGTATGTTGCCGCGGCCGTTGGTCAGAACGTCCACCCAATCGTTGTAGCCGGCGTCTTCCGGATCGCGGT
>DASUPZ010000375.1:0-7997 GCA_036280855.1 Pyrinomonadaceae bacterium
ATCACGCGCGATCGATTATAAAGCGGCGCCAGGCCGCCGCACTCCAAGGAGGCGCATAAGGTAATAAGGATGTTGAAGGCGAGGCCGGTTGTTTTTTGGTTGATTAGTGCGCTCGTGGTGTCGTTTCTAGTGGCGCTCGTCGTAGTTGCGCCCGTGGCGGCGGCGAGCGGGTACAGCCAACTCGCGCAGGGAATCTACGGTGCGTTCGCAATGGTCTGTCACCAGCTTCCCGACCGGTCGTACTTCATCGAGGATCACAAGTTTGCCGTCTGCGCGCGTTGCACGGGTCTCTACGCCGGTTTCGCATTCACACTGCTCTTGTATCCTCTAATCAGTTCACTCAAACGAACCGAAACTCCTCCGCGCAGTTGGTTACTACTCGCCGCCATTCCGCTCCTAATCGATTTCAGCGTGACGTTTTTCGGCTTCTGGGAAAACACACACACATCACGCATGCTTACAGGAGCTTTGCTCGGAGGCGCAACCGTGTTCTACGTGATGCCGGGAATCATCGAGCTCAGTTTGCGTCGCATGCGAACACCGCCCCCACGCGCCACTTTCACACTCGCTTCCCCCGAACGCATCGCCTCCGCCCCGAGCGACTACAGCGCGCCCGAACGCCGGATCTAAAGCCCTGCCTTTGTGGTTTAACTCCTGTGAATGTTAGTCTTACGCGATGATTTTTCAGTCCCCAGCACCGACACCGTGGCCCTCGCCGTTGGGGCCGCCTCCCAAAGACCTGTTCCAGCAGTACTTTCACGACCAGGTCTATAAAACCTGGGGAAACATCAGCCCTCTTTACCAGCTCGACACCTTCGACTGGGTCATCCTGATCGTTTACTTCTCGATCCTCGGCACGCTCGCCATTTACGGCTCTTATCGCATCAAGCAGGTGATTGACTTTTGGCGTTATCGCAAGTTTGTGCCACGTCCGAGTGGACACTTTGCCGAGGCTGATCTGCCGCACATCACCGTTCAGCTTCCGCTTTTCAACGAGCTTTACGTGGTCGAGCGTCTCGTAAAGGCTGTTACTGAAATCGATTACCCGCACGACAAACTCGAGATCCAGGTCCTCGACGATTCAACTGACGAAACAACGAAAGTCGCTGAAGATGTCGTCGCGAAATACGCAGCACAGGGTTTTGATATCCACTTGATCCATCGCTCGGATCGCACCGGGTTCAAAGCGGGCGCGCTCGAGAATGGAAACAAATTTGCCAAAGGCGAACTGCTCGCCATCTTCGACGCCGACTTCGTTCCCAAGCCCGACTGCCTGCGAAAGCTCGTCGACTACTTTACCGATCCGCTCGTCGGTTGCGCGCAGATGCGCTGGGCGCACATCAACGGCAACTACAATTTGCTGACGCGCTTGCAAACCATCATGCTCGACGGCCACTTCGTCGTCGAACAGACCACACGCAATCGCACCGGTGGGTTCTTCAACTTCAACGGCACCGCCGGCATCTGGCGTCGCCAGGCGATCGAGATGAGCGGCGGCTGGCAGCACGACACGTTGACTGAAGACACCGATCTGAGTTTTCGAGCGCAGTTGATGGGTTGGAAATTTGTCTACCTGCTCGACGAAGAAGCGCCGGCGGAAATTCCGGTCGAGATCAATGCATTCAAAGCACAGCAGCGACGTTGGGCCAAGGGCGTGATGCAGGTTGGAATCAAACTCTACCCGCGCATCTGGCTTGCGCCGTTGCCGATTCGCGTGAAGCTCGAGATGTTTTTCCGTCTCACCGGCAACATCAGTTACCCGTTGATGATCCTCGCGAGTTTTTTACAGTTCCCGTTGCTGCTCGTTCGTTACAACCAGCCCTTCTATCATTTGATGGTGCTCGATCTGCCGCTCCTGTTTTTCTCGTCGATCTCGGTCGTGTTGTTTTACGGTTCGGCGGTCTGGTATCTCGACGAGAAGCGCACGCCGCGATTGCTGCACCTGCCGCTCGTCATGGGACTCGGCATCGGCCTCGCGTTCTCAAACGCGCGCGCAGTTTTAGAAGCACTGCTGGGTGTGAAGTCGGAATTCGTGCGGACACCAAAATATCGCGTTGAAGAGACTAGCGACGCCACCTGGAAACGGAAGAAGTACAAACGCAAGCGCGGTCTGCTGCCGCTGCTCGAGCTGGGCTTCGCCGTTTATTTCCTGCTCGCGATTGCCTACTCCGCTCGCCTGCACATGTGGGGAACGATCCCGTTCCTGCTGCTGTTCTTTTTCGGTTTTGGCTACATGGGCCTGATGAGCCTGCTGCAAACTGCCAGCGGCAAACGCTTCGCCGCCCTGTGGCGCCCTCTAAAAACCTGACAGGATTTACAGGAATAATCATGATAATCATGTAAATCCTGTCATCCTGTCTAAAGTAAGAAAGGAAGTTATGTTCTTTAGAGTCCCCCTACTCGCCGCTCTATTTCTATCAATCTCAACTTCAATCTTCAGCCAATCACAAGCAAACACAGGTAACATCGAAGGACGCGTCACCGATCCGAATGCGGCGTCAGTTCCCGGCGTTACAGTCACCGCAACCAATCTCGCCAACGGACTTCAGAAAAGCGCACAGACCAACGATGAAGGCGTTTACAGAATCGTCTTTCTTACGCCCGGCGCATACAAAGTCGAAACGAGTAGCGCGCAGGGATTTGTCCCCGCCACGTTTACAAACGTCATCGTGACTGTCGGCGGTCAAACGCCACTCGATATTCAATTACAGGTCGGTAACGCGACCGTTGCGATGGTCGACGTGTCTGCCGAAGGCCAGGTTGTCGAAACGACCCGCACTTCGATCTCGTCGGTCGTGAACGAGCGTGCGATTCAAAACCTGCCAGTCAACGGTCGCAACTTTCTCGACTTCGCCACGCTCACGCCAGGCGTCATTCGCGATCCAACGCGCCAGGGCGATCTCGCCGTCGGCGGACAGAAAGGCACTCTCAACAGCCTGCAGGTCGATGGCGCCGACAACAACAACACCTTCTTCGGACAATCGTTCGGACGCACCGGCACACGCCCGCCTTACCAGTTCTCGGAAGAATCGGTGCAGGAGTTTCAGGTAAATCAAAACGGTTTTTCAGCGGAGTTTGGCCGTGCGGGTGGCGCCGTGATCAACGTGGTCACGAAATCCGGATCCAACGAGTGGCACGGCAGCGCGTTTGAGTTCTTCCGCGATGAGGCGTTGAATTCCAACACGCCGATTCTGACGGCGCGCGGTGCGAAGCGTCCGAAGTCGCAGATCAACCAGTTCGGCGCCACGATCGGTGGCCCAATCAAACGCGATCGCGCGTTCTTCTTCTTTGCGTATGACGGGCAGCGCTCAAACGTTCCGAACGTCGTCGATCCGCCAAACTTTTTCGCGCAGCCGCCGGCCATTCAGAACCTGCTCCTGCCGTTGATGCAAACTTACCAGATCGGGCGCGATCAGGACGTGTACATGGTGAAGTCAGACATCAGGTTGAACAACGCGAATCAACTCGTTCTTCGTTTCAATCAACAAAACTTCACCGGCAACAACAACGAGAACAGTGGTCCATTGAGCGTTGAAGAACATTCGGGCAACAGCGTTGCGAAGACGACTACGTTTTCCGGCTCGTTGATCTCGACATTGACCTCGACGCTCATCAACGAATTTCGTTTTCAGTTTGGACGCGACCGCGAACCGGGCGAAGCCAACAGCGACGAAACCGAAGCGCGCATTCAAACGGGCGGCGGCTTTCTTCAGTTGGGGCGAAACAATTTCAGCCCGCGCGAGACGACGATCAAGCGCGCGCAGTTTATCGACGTCGTCAGTTACACGCGTGGCAATCACAGTCTGAAATTCGGCGCTGACCTGAATTTCGATCGCGTGTTCAACTTCTTCCCGGGATTGTTCAGCGGCCAGTTCACTTTCAACTCGTACGCGTTGTTTGCATCAAACACGCCGGCAGCGTTTACACAGAACTTCCCGGGCCAGGGAACATCCGGTGGGACTACGAATCCGGACCTCAACGAATACGGCCTGTTCATCCAGGACGACTGGCGTGTGACGCCGAAGTTCACCTTGAACCTTGGCCTGCGTTACGACCTTCAGGATCTTGCCGATCCCACTGTGAACAATCCGAGCGCCGCACTCGCGGCGGCTGGTTTGAGCACGACGACTGCGGTTCGCGATCGCAACAACTTTGGACCACGCTTCGGGTTCAGTTATGCGTTCGACGACAAGACCGTCGTCCGTGGCGGCTATGGTGTTTTCTTCGGACGTACGCCGGCGATCATGCTCGGCACCGCCCATTCACAGAACGGCATTCAGGTGACGGGTGTGAGTTTGAATTGCACTATCGTGCCGAATCCATGTCCGGTTTATCCAAACATCTTCAGCGCGCCGCCGGGGGCGGGCGGCGTGAATCCGAGTCTCTACTTGTTCTCGAAAGATTTCGCGCAGCCTTACATTCAACAGGGACGTCTCGGAGTGGAGCGGGAGCTGTTTGCAAACACAAGTTTGTCGGTGAGTTATCTCTACTTCCGCGGCGTACACATCGGGCGCACGCGCGACATCAATCTCAACCCGCCGGTGCCGACGACGGTTACAGATCCTGCGGGCCAGACGTTTACCGTACTGCGTCATCCGGCTGCACGTCCGATACCGGGATTCGCAAGGATCAATCTGTTTGAGAGCACCGCCGATTCGCGTTACAACGCGCTTGCGATGGAACTGAAACGACGCTTCACGCGCGGGTTCCAGTTCATCGCGGCTTACACCTTCTCAGATACGAAAGACAATCGACCGGACCAGACCATGGTCGTCGTGGGTGCAGACGATGCGAAGGGTTTGCAGAACAACCTCGACATCAATGCGGATTGGGGACGTAGCGATCTCGACATCAGTCATCGCTTTGTTTTCAGCCCGGTTTATGAGATCGGCACGGTGCAGAAAGAGAATGCGTTTGTGCGGAACGTGCTTAGCAATTGGACGTTCTCCGGAATCATCACGCTGCAATCGGGTTTTCCGTTTTCGGCGTTGATCGCGGGCGATGCGAATCGCGATGGCAATCCGAGCACGGATCGCGTGCCGGGAACGGAGCGCAATGAGTTCACAACGCCGAGCATTTATGTGTTTGATACGCGTGTGACGAAGGCGTTCAAGTTTGGTGAGAACTACAGTTTGAGTTTTCTGGCCGAGGCGTTCAACCTGTTCAATCGATCGAACATTGCGACGGTGAACACGGGACGGTATGGGATTGCGAATTCGTCGGCGTTAGTGTTGACGAACCCGGCGGCGTCCACCCCGTTTGCCGGCCCCCGAACGTTTCTTGGGGAGCGGCAGATCCAGTTAGGCGTCCGCTTCAAGTTCTGATCAGAACTGCTACCTGGTCTTCCAGTCAGGATTATCAGCAGTAATTATGGTTGCCGGTCGGCAGGGTCAATCCCAAAACAAAAGCCATCGTTAGTACCTGGTCCACTTAAGGTGTATTCACCCACCGGCAAATTCTGTGCAGGAACGACCTTGAAGGATGAGGTGCCATACTTTGCCGCATTGAAGGCAACTGCTCTTTCAGAAGTCACCGATTTACCACTCATGCCCATTGAGCTGGCTTTTGCGATTATCAACCGCCGCTTGCCTTTCTTTGTCTCCAATGAGTAGAACTGAATTATCGTTTGCGGATCAATTTGCTGTGACGAAGCCAGCACGACGAATTCCAGTTTTTGTCCTTCTTTGAACCGCACCGGCGACTTCTCACCCTTAAATTCAATGGAACTCTCCCCACCACCAAAACCCATTGCTTTAACCTTCATCTTAGATTCTGCGGTTTGCCTTTCTAAAGAGATCAAGTTTCCTGTATTCGGGTCAAGCAAGAAGAAAATGCCCAGATATTCTGGTTCTTGCACCTTTTTGGCTTCTTGTCCCAAAACAGCGTGACACAAAATGAAAAGCACACATACAGCCAGAGCAACGTTGCGTTTCATATTCACAGTCTCCTTTTGTGATCTGCTGACGTTTCTTCAGACAGTAACTGGTGCCAACGGACGCGGCGCTTCAGCGCTTGCTACACACGTAGAGTTTGAACCCTGTCACGCCGTAAAGTGAACAAAGTACAGAAAGGCTGCGTTAGCGAGTTTGCGAGGATGCAAGAGGCTCAGGTGCAACCTTCGATTAAAGCACGGGGAGATTATGATGGTTCAGAACTGAAGTCAATCTCGAATGACTCATCTAAAGATTGTCCACTGTGGGGAACATTACGCTCAATCCGGGGCAGTTTGTGCTCTCGCATGTAGATCCTAACGGATCGGCGCTCAAGAAATTCAGAGGCAATGCCCTTGTTCGCGGCCATCTTGAAAGAGGCGGCACATCTTTCATTGGTGATTTCGAGAATCCTCCTAAGGAAGGCGCTTTTGATGTCAACGTAGTGAAGGTCGTGCATTTCCGTGAGTTTGATCCTAACGCAGCCAAGCCGTCAAAACTCGAATATCTACTCTTCGGTAAAGGTTCCGAATTGTTTCTGACCCACTTGATTACCAAACCGAATGACTTCGACCAAATCATTTCAATTAAGACCCCGGGGCAGACCTTCACGGATGAGGCCTGGGCGAGATTTCACGGCCTATATCGTTCGAATGCCACGATTTCATCATGAGGCATTTCGTCGCGTTGACTTTCCTCGCAAACGGGAATAGTGTCTGCTTGTTCCTTACGAGTCCGGCTTTCGTAAACACTCGCAATCCCCTTAGGCGCGACGGCCCATGAAAGTAGGCTTCAATAGAATCTTCTGGGGGCTTCTCTTCGTCGTCCTCGATATAAGAATTAACTCCATCGATCTGTTCCTGCCGGACTTTGTTGGCTACATTCTCATAGCCAGTGGTCTCGGCTTGTTGGCTCCACACGACAAATGGTTTCGCAGCGCCAGGGTCATCGCGATAATTATGATCGCCTTTTCTCTTACTGATCTTGTTGAGGTAAAGGTTGATTCCAAGCAGGCACCCAGGTTGAAACGAGAGTGGATTTCACTCTTGACCGGCGATCTAAGTACTTTGCTTCCTCAACAGGTCGACTCTGCCCATCTTTTACGTACCACAACTTCGGCGAACGAAATCAACGCAAATAGAACTCACAACCCAGAGCGAGATGAAGACAGGGTATTGGCGGAGTACTCTGACGGCACAGTTATCCTGATTTTGCGTTATGCGTCGTCTGATGAAGCTCTTGCAGCAATGAAGCAGAAGGATGAAACGGAATACTCCTTCGACGGGATTCGGAAAAGGGCTGAGACAGATGCGTCTTTCAAGGCGGAGAAGATGTCGGCGCAACACGGATCTTCCGGTAGTCAAGTAATGTCTTCAGCACACTCAAAGGTAGAAGCCGCAGATAGGGTGATACAACAATGGTGGAGTCGAGGGGGGAATTGGTGGAACCCATCAAGCTGGCGTGACGAAGGAGGGTGGAGCGGTAATTTATTGTACATCGTTGAGGGGTATCGTGCTTCTGCTGATGCTTACAAATCCACCTTCGAACGTAAGAGCCACAATGGAGACCGAAGCACATTCGATCCGCTCTTTCCAATTTCAACGGTCCGTAGCCTCCTGGACACACTTTTGATTTGGGGACTATGTTCAGGGGTCATTGCACTATCTGTCTCCTCGAATAACTACGCTTTAATGCGAAGAGCGAGGAGGCGACGAAACTTGTATTTCATATTGGGGATCCTGGGCCTGGCGGTAGTGATAATGTCGTTCATTGCGCCAGAGGCTGTGTTGAGCTCTGGAGCCATTGTATTAGTTATACCTTACGCGTTTGCCGTACTGTTTTCAGTTCTATTGATCATGCTGCTGATGAGAAGAGCAGCAAACACTCTGTAAGATTGCTGGGAAAGACCCGGATCTTTTGTTAATCCTGTCTATCTAACGCGGCACGATCCCCATGGGCCTAAAGGCTTCATCTCGGGAGTGAAGTTTATGCAGTGAGTCGCGACATTGCAGTAACGACAAAGATCTCTTATGGCTGTTGACCCCGACCAAAGTTTGAAATAGCGGC
>DASUPZ010000376.1:0-6958 GCA_036280855.1 Pyrinomonadaceae bacterium
GTAACCTTGCTTCTCTTCGCCGAAAGCTCCAACACTTTCTTGCAAGTTGAGACATCAGCAAAACTCTCGGTTCCGTAACTTTCCCGCCTTGGAAGCCGTGAAGCAGAGCTATTATCATTTATGAGCTTTGACGTAATTGACCGCAAGACGGCGCAGAACACCAATATGAGCGCGAACATGGACCGTTCTTAGTGCGGGTGTGCACAAGGAAAGCTGTTACACGTGCTGATAGATTGATTCCAGCCGACTGTAATTAGTCTACAACTACGGCGCTTACGTAGGAATCATTTACAACTTTCATGTCACAGCGTTAACTTAATCGTGCGCTATAATGGCCGAGAATGAAAGACTCACCGAATCAAACAGAATCCAGTACCGATCAGGATCCTGTAATCGAGGCATATAAGAAGCACATCGATCGCACCTTGATTCGCGAGAACCTTCGCCTCACTGTGGATCAGCGTTTCCAACAGCTAATGAAATTGCAGCGCTTCGCAGAACAGCTTCAAACGGCAGGACAGAAGGCTCATCAAAAGCAGTGACTGACTACGCAGCACTGATTCGTTTGCTCGTCGATCATCAAGTCGACTTCATTATCGTCGGCGGTGCTGCAGCTACTGCTCATGGCTCCGCACGTCTGACACTCGACCTTGATATTGTTTATAGAAGGACAAGTCTTAACATTGAGCGAATCGTTAGTGCCCTCGGATCGCTGCAACCCTATCTGCGCGGCGTTCCACCTGGTCTACCCTTCGAATGGAGTGTTGAGACCATGAAGAAGGGATTAAACTTCACCCTTATAACGACATTGGGAGCACTGGATCTTCTTGGCGAAATTGTGGGTGGTGGCGGTTACGATGAGCTGAAGTCTCAAACAATTAAGATTGAAGTAGCCGGCGCGGAGTGCAGTTGCCTTACGCTGGAGCGGTTGATTGAAGTAAAACGTGCCGCCGGTCGACCCAAAGATCTTGAAGCAATTGCCGAACTCGAGCAGATTCTTGAAGAACGTCGACAAGTATAGTTTATTCTGTTTTTTTCCGCTGTATTGCCACACAGTTACAGAAAGCGATCTACAAACCGTGCTAGCTGGTATTCCCACACCGTCTGATACCTTGCCGCCGGAGGTTGAGGATCGGTCTGCATGGTATGGCGCGGAGATGGCGACGTGTAAAGATTGGATAGAGCGGCTTTCGGATTTTGAAATAGCTGAGGTCGAGCAGGCGGTCCGGGGGTTGGAGGCAGAACGGATAGACCTCACGTCGATTACGGCCAAAGAGGTTCCGCTCCCTACTCTCGCGCCGCGGTTGAAACGAATACTGGATGAGGTGCTCAACGGCCGCGGGTTTGTTTTGATAAGAGCCTTGCCCGTAGAGCGTTGGACCAGGCGCGAGACGGCGCTGGCATTTCTCGCGATCGGAGCTCATCTCGGCAACCTGCGAATGCAGAACGCCGAAGGACACTTACTCGGGCATGTTAAAGATCTCGGCCGCTCGAGCGACGATCCAAACACCCGCATCTATCAGACGCGCGAACGTCAAACTCACCACACTGATTCATGCGACGTGGTTGGTCTGCTATGTTTGCAGATGGCGAAATCCGGCGGCTTGTCGAGCCTTGTATCCTCGACCACGATCTTCAACGAGATGCGCCGGCGCAGGCCCGACCTGCTCAGAGTTTTACTCGAACCCATCGAAACTGATCGGCGTGGCGAAGTCCCACAAGGCTCCAAACCATACTTCACAATTCCTGTCTTCAATTATCACAACGGATTAGTTTCTGCGATTTACCAGAGGCAGTATATCGAGTCAGCCCGACGCTTTGCCGGTGTAATGCCATTAAGCCCGCTTCACATCGAAGCTCTCGATTTGTTGGAAAAACTCGCCAACGATCCGAAGCTGAATCTGATGATGGAACTTCAACCGGGTGACATTCAGATCGTACACAATCACACGATTCTTCACGATCGGACAGCTTTCGAAGATTATCCCGAGCCTGAGCGTAAGCGTCACTTGCTGCGCCTCTGGTTGGCGCCGCACGGCGCGCGTGCCTTACCCGAAGTTTATGCTGAGAGGTTCGGGTCGATTACGCCCGGGTTTAGAGGTGGTGTTGCTATAACCGGGGTCAAGGGCAAAATACCGTTCGAGTGATGTGCGCTACACAACCCCGCACCACACCGTTTCTCCCTCAATTCAGATCGTCGTCTTTGAAGTACTTCGTCCCTTTGCCTGTCAGTTCAAGCGCCAGGCCTTTATCGGTCAACTGATACATCCACACACCTTCTGACACTGACGCCGCCCCCTGCAACGCTCCACCGCCGTCACCTGACTTCGCAGCCGCCGTTGTTTGTCCGCCAAACTCCCAACCACTGTTCACAAATTTCTCCAGGGCCGCTTTCGTTTCGAAGACAAAGATCGTGCTGAATTTCTTAACACCCATTCCCAGGCCCGCCTGTACTTCGCGCATCCGCATGTAGGTCACCTTCTGCGTGCGATTGTCGACGGCAATTCCCTGCCCTTTGCCGCCTCCGGCAACAAGAATTTTCACGCCCGCACTATTGAACACAGCGTACCCGGCTGCCTGCTTGATCGCCGCCTGTGCGGAAGGTTTCGCCTTGTAAAGCCGGGCCAGAGTTCCCTCAGCCTTTTTACGAGCTTCCGCCTGTTTTTCTTCTTTGCTCTTCGCGATTACGTTGAGAGCACACGCTAATACCATGGAAAACACTATGAGTAGTCTCGTCTTTTTCATTGCAGTCTCCTTCCATCCTGGACACACGGACGCCTTTTCGGTATTGAGCCTTCCTGACGGTAGCAGGCCGGGCTGAAAAAACTCCCTGTCAAAACTTCCAGTAATGTTATTGGACGCCCTCAGACCATCAACGTTAAAATTCACACCGGTTCTCAAGATGTCGGACTCAAGATGTTGCTAACCTAAGGATCAGAAGTGCGCAACTGGTTCAAACTTTATGCACTGGGATTCGTCGCACTCGCCATCGCGGTGCTATTGCGCTGGGTGCTCGACCCGCTCATGGGCAATGCGTTCCCGCTCGTTACACTGTTCGGTGCCATTGCGGCGGCGGTGTGGCTCGGCGGTTATCGCGTCGCAGTCCCTGTTACGCTTGCCGGCTACATTGCGTGTCACTACCTCTTCGTCGAACCCCGACGCCACTTTGATTTAACCGGTACTGCAGACCTCGTCGGGCTCGTCGCATACCTCTTCACCTGTTCTTTAATCATCTTCTTCGGCGAAGCAGCGCGAGTCGCTCAGAGACGCGTCACCGAACGGCGCGAAGTTTTCCGAGTAACGCTGCGAAGTATCGGCGACGCAGTGATCACAACCGATATCCAGGGCCGCATTAACTATCTGAACGAAGTGGCAGAGTCGCTTACAGGCTGGTCACATACTGAGGCGCTGGGCCAGCCACTCGAACGCGTGTTTCATATCGTTAATGAGGCGTCACGCAAGCCAGTCGAAAGCCCGGCAAAGAGAGCGTTGCGCGAAGGAGTGGTTGTCGGCCTGGCAAACCACACAGTGCTCATCAAAAAAGACGGCGCGGAATGTCCCATCGACGATAGCGCCGCGCCGATTCGCGACGAGCAGGGACACGTGTCCGGATGTGTATTGATCTTTCGAGACGTTACCGCGCAACGTTTGATCGAGCGTGAAAAAGCAAACCAGCTTCATACTGCTCGCCTGCTCGCTTCGATCGTCGAATCTTCGAACGACGCAATCATCGGCAAGGCGCTCGACGGCACGATTCAAAGCTGGAACGCGGCCGCTGAACGGCTGTTTGGTTACACCGCCGAACAAGCTATCGGCCGTCACATCTCACTCGTGATCCCTCCTGAACGCCTCGCTGAGGAAGAACAGATCATCGACAGTTTGAGAGCAGGAAAGCGAATCGAGCAGTATGAAACCGAGCGAGTGCGAAGCGACGGTCAACGCATAATCGTGTCTCTCACCATCTCGCCGATCAAAGATGAATCGGGCCAGGTTGTTGGAGCGTCGAAGATCGTGCGCGACATTACTGAACGCAGGCGCGTCGAAAGCGATCGCCAGAAATTTGTAACGCTCATTGAGAACAGCACCGACTTCATCGGCATGAGCGATCTCAGCGGTATTCCCTTCTTTGTAAACCACGCCGGCCTGGAGATGGTCGGATTGGACGACATCGAACAGGCCCGCCGCACACCCGTTCGCGAATTCTTCTTTCCCGAAGATCAGCCGATGATGATGAACGAGTTTTTCCCGGCGGTCCTCGCAAATAGCCACGGCGAAATCGAGGTGCGTTTTCGTCACTTCAAGACCGGCCAACCTCGGTGGATGGCTTATAAAGTGGTGACGCTGACCAACGCGGCTTGCGAACCCGTCGGGTTTGCAACTGTCAGTCAGGACATTACCGAACGACGAAGACTCGAAGATAACCTGCGAAGATTGGCAACAGATCTTTCCAACGCCGATCGCCGTAAGAACGAGTTCCTCGCTACACTCGCTCACGAACTCAGGAACCCGCTGGCGCCGATGAGCAACATGCTCGAAGTGGTGAAGCGCTCGGACGGCGACTCCGAAATTCTTAAACGAGCACACGACACTCTCGAGCGCCAGCTGGGCCAGATGGTCCGTCTCGTTGACGACCTGCTCGACTTGAATCGCATAACGCACGATCGACTCGAATTGCGGCGGACTGAGGTGGAGCTATCGTCCATAGTTCAGCAGGCGGTCGAGGTGGCCCGGCCGTTGCTCGATGCCTCAAAGCATGAGTTGACTATCGACCTGCCCACGGAGCCTGTTTATTTGAACGCCGACCGCGCGCGGCTGGCACAGGTGTTTGGAAACCTGCTCAATAACAGTTGTAAATACACGAGACCAAACGGAAGTATTTCGCTAAGTGCAAAGCGAATAGACGGCGAAGTGGTAGTGAGCGTGAAAGACAACGGGGAAGGAATACCGCAGGACAAGTTAGACAGCATTTTCGACATGTTCATGCAGGTCGATGAGACCTCTGACCGGGCTCAGGGCGGGCTTGGTATCGGACTGACGTTAGTGAAGCGTCTGGCTGAAATGCATGGCGGGTCGATCGAGGCGAGAAGTGCCGGAGAAGGTCAGGGAAGTGAGTTTGTTGTGCGATTGCCGGTTCTCAGTAAACCGGCGGCTGCCGAGCCTGGACGCGGTGCTGAACCGGAGCAGTCGCCAGAGTGCCGGATTCTGATCGTCGACGACAACGTCGACTCTGCTGAATCGCTGTCGATGCTGTTGGAGATCACAGGTAACAGAACGTTTATGGCCCACGACGGCGTCGAAGCAGTCGAGGCGATTGAGAAGTACCGTCCGGAAGTCGTGTTGCTGGACATCGGCTTGCCGAAGCTGGATGGGCATGAGGTCTGCCGGCGCGTGCGCAAACAACCGTGGGGCAGAGATATCCTGATGATCGCCCTGACGGGTTGGGGGCAGGAAGACGATCGCCGGAAGTCGAAAGCGGCGGGATTCGACGGGCATCTCGTCAAACCAGTGGATTACGATAAACTACTGGAGTTGCTGAGCTCGTCCACGAAAGGCGCTGTCGAAGTCGAAAATGAAGGTTTTGCTCACAATTTGTTTACTGCTCGTGATGACGGTGATAGCGACCGCACAACGCGCGTCGCTCAATCGAGCACAGACGAGAGAAGCTGAACAACGGCTCGCGGATATGGGTTACTGGACCGGCGCTGTTGATGGCGTGTTTGATCCAGCGACGCGATCGGCGGTGACTGCGTTTCAGAAGTGGGAGGGCCGGGCTGTAACGGGCAAGCTCACACTCGACGAGCTCGAGGCGATTCGTCGTGGTGCTCCGCCGAAAGCGAGAGATCTGGGGTATGAGCATGTCGAAGTGGACCTCGATCGTCAGGTGCTGCTGATTGTCGGCGAGGACGGTGGCGCGAGAGTGCTTCCGGTCTCGACGGGCAATGGTAAAGAGTTCGTTTACGAAGGTCAGACGAGTGTCGCTTACACACCGCGCGGCAGGTTCGTTGTTTATGAAAAAGGCGTTGGTTGGGAAGACAATGTGCCCGGGTCCATGTACTACGCGAATTACATCAGCGGCGGCATCGCGATTCATGGAAGTTACAGCGTTCCGGCGACGCCGGCGAGTCATGGTTGTATTCGGATACCGATGTTTGCCGCGCGCGAGGTGAGTAGGTTGTTGAAGTTGGGAACAATAGTGCTGGTGTACGACAAGGTGTCGTTCGTCTCGGCGAAGTCGTGGATCGAGAATCCCAAGCTCAAGGAAGCAGCGTTAGCTTCGAGCGGCCAGCACTAGTCTGGCATGTTAAATCTTTTCATGAATAAGGCCTCCGCCCTCGCCGATTGAACCCCTGAGCAACTCGCTCTCGGGCGGAAGTGGGTTGAAACGTGGAAACTTGCCGCTTCGGATTGGAGCGTATCAGGCGTAAAGCTCGATTGGGATTACATTCGTGAACAACTGCGGCCGCTAGCCGAGCTAAAAGATATGCCCGCCATTCTGGATCAACTTGAAGCACGACGGATGGAGTTAGCAGTAGCAGCACCGTTATCAACGAGTGGACCACCAGGCGATCAGGGCAGGGATAAGCAACCAGAGGAGTCCCTTCACTAGAAAGAAGAGAAAACCCCAGAAGCCGAGTCGTTTGATCCACTTGCCCAGTTGCATTGCTATGTACGTGTTGTTGACATGATTACAGGACGGACAGGATTGAAGCAAATTAAAAGCCCGCTTGAATTGCTTCAAGCGGGCTTTTCGAATTAATCCCGGCGACTTCCTACTCTCCCACGCAGTTTCCCGCGCAGTACCATCGGCTCCAGCAGGCTTAACTTCCGTGTTCGGGATGGGAACGGGTGTGACCCTGCCGACAAAATCACCGGAAAACTTCAAAACTCGAAAATCGAAATAGCGACTGAAGGCAAGCTTCACGCGCAAGCGCGATTGCTTGTTGCTTGAGTAAATTTT
>DASUPZ010000377.1:0-12205 GCA_036280855.1 Pyrinomonadaceae bacterium
GCAGAACCGGAACGTGTTGTTGTAGCACAAGTGAATGATGGTGGACGGGTGTTGACGCTTGATCAGGAGGGAAAACTCTCAGGCGCCGATGATCTGCCGTCTTCGTACCAGAACCTGTTGGCGAAAGCGCTCAGCACCCAAAGGATCGAGAAGTCGTCGCAACTTCAGGGACTGACGCGGCCGCCGAGTTCACTGATGGGCACTGATAATCAGACCGATCGGTTCGTCGTGCTCGCACCTGCGGGAACAGTTCTGTTGACAGATAAACCTGCTTTCCGCTGGTCCACGCTGGAAGGCGCGACTGGGTATGTGGTGGAAGTTTACGACGATCAATTCAAACTTGTAGCGACGAGCCCTCAGCTTCCTGACGCGTCATGGACCACGACCCTAGCACGCGGGAGGGTCTATTCATGGCAGGTGAAAGCTTTGAAGGACGGGCAGGAGTTCACATCACCGCGGCCACCCGCGCCGCAAGCGAAGTTCCGCATCCTGGACCAGGCGAAAGCCAATGAACTCGCGCGAGCGCGCCGAGCTCACGGCAACTCCCATCTGACACTCGCACTTCTCTACGCCGACGCCGGCTTAATACAAGAGGCGGAACAGCAACTCCGTCTCCTGCGCCGCGCCAATCCCAACTCCCCCATCGCCCGCGCCCTCCTCCGCTCCCTGCAATCTCCGCGCTAATCGAATAACAATCCGTGTTATCCGTGGCTGGTTTTAGCCACGGATAACACAGATCTTAGCCGGATTAACACGGATTATCTGCCGTCGCCGACGAGAATGAAGCCGGCCCAGTAAAAGGGGTGGCTCGTCTCCGGGTTTTTCATCAATCTCAGGGCCGACTGGCGGAGTGCTTCGGTCTTTGCCGCCTTCGGCTTTGAGATGAGGCTGCGGTGGAAGTTGACCATCAAGTCGCGCGTGCCCGCCGATTCCACTTTCCACTGGCTCACCACAATCGACGGCACGCCCGCGATGAACATGGCCCACGACAACCCGATCATCCCCTCGCCTGCACCGATCCGGCCGCGCGCTGTTTCGCACGCCGAGAGTACGGCGAGATCAGCCTGCAGATCCATCTGCATCAACTCCCACGCTTCCAGCAAGCCGTCTTCACCGGCGCCGCCGTTCGCGAGTGCGAGATGTGAGTACAAAGGCGAAGCGTTATTGAGAATGCCGTGCGTGGCGAAGTGAAGTATGCGCGCCCTGCTCGCTTCGCTCTTTACACGGTCTTCACGCGCATCCGCGCCGACATAAACTTTGCTGTGCGATGTGCCATACAGCCGTGCAAGCGCTTTTACTTCCTGCTCGGCTTCCGGCAGCGGTTGGAGTTTTCCATCACGCAAAGCAGCACGCTTCGCTATCTCGTTACTAACACCCGGATTTCCGAGCGCAAGCAATGTCGCCGGACCAGTTTGAATCTTCCGCCGCTTCGTCATCTCGCGCAACACCGTCAACGAAGGTGCATACGTGATCGCAGCATCCTCAATCATGAAACGATTGCGGGCGCCGACCAGCGCCTGAAACGGCAGATCCCACAAAGTATTATCAGGAGCGATGATGAGGTTTGTTTTGCCGCGCAGTTGAGATTCCGCCGGCTTAACGAGAACGTCGTAGAGTTTTCCGGCAGACGCGCGAAACCCGAGATCTCGACCCGCGAGTTGTAGACGAAACGCCTCAGCCTGTCGCGCAAGCTCGTCACGTTTGATGGGCAACGTGTAAACACTGACGTCTGGCTTGTCCCTGGTGACGACAAACAAATAAGTCTGTTGTTCGCCAACAACATATTCGAGCAACGCGCTCGAAGCATCGGGCAGTAACGATGTTAACTCCTCGCTCTTAATGATCGGCGCATCGCCTCGTTGCACTCTCAACTCAGGATGCGCGAGGTACAGGCGCGTCTCAAAATCCTCATACTCCAGCCGTGCCTTTTCGACTTCTTTCTTCAGCTCGGCGAGCCGCGTTGCATCAGGTTTATCTCGACGCACTTCTGTCGTGAGTTGCGAATTTAGAGACACCAGACTCCGGCGGTGCTGCTCTTCCGCCTGCTGTTCCTCTTTCGACAGCGTTTGACGGACGTTGGCACGCCCGGTCTGCAACGTGTCGAGCAACACTCGTGCTTTCGACTGTTCGGCGTACGTTAACGCTTCGGTATGTTTACCTTGCGAGACCAGCAAATCGATCAGGCCGTGCCATGGGGAGAGTCGATTCTCGAGAAAGCTTTGTTGCTGCTGCTCGCCACCGGCAACGTTACGGCGCATGAACTCGAGTGTGGAGATCGCTGCCAGGAAATGCTCGCGCGCCTCCGCCGGTTGGCCCAACCCGGCAAGCGCACGGCCGATTCTTTCCTGCGCACCCCACAGTTCCTCACTATCGTTGAGCGATTCAGATAAGTGCGCAGCTCGTCTACTAACCTCGAGCATTTCAGCGTACTTACCCTGGTGCTGGTACAGCCGTCCCAGGTTATTCAACGACAGCGAGATGCCGCCTCGGTCTTTCATCTGCTCACGCAGGCGAAGCCCCTTCTGCAAAGGTTCCAACGCCTCTTCGTAGCGGCCCTGCAATCGATAAGTGTCGCCGATGTTATTCCACGAACGCGCGACACCGGGCGTCGCTTTCAAAGCTTCATATCCCTGCATCGCCTTGTGAAACAACTCCAACGCCTCAACGTAAGAGCCCTGCGCTTTGAGAATAACGCCGATATTGTTTTGTATATTTGCGACTCCAAACTTGTCGTCTGTCTCCTCGAAGATGGCGAGACTTCTGCGCGCGTACGCGAGCGCTTGATCCAGACGACCCTGACGCCTGTAAATCAACCCGATGCTTTGCAGTTTGTTAGCAAGGCTCCGCCGATCGGCGGCAGGTCCCATGTCCTCGACGATCTTGAGGCTCTTGTGAAGGTAATCGAGTCCTTCTGCATAACGTCCCTGCGCGGTGTAGAGCCGGCCGATGTTATTCAGGACTTGATTCAAGGTTACTTTATCGTTCAGTTGTTCACTGAGCGTACGAGCCTTGTGGTAATACTCGAAACCGGATTCGACGTTGCCGAGTTCGGTGTGCGCCGTGCCGAGGGCGTTGAAGATGCGAGCTGTCAATTCCCTCTCACCCAGTTCCTGGCTTAGAACGAGCGCCTTTTCGCCAGTCTTGATTGAAAGGTCTCGTCGCCGGTCGTTGTCGTATGCGATAGCCATCGCGAGCAGTGCCTGTGCCTGCTCTTTTTTTGCGCCGAGTTCTTCGAAGATCGCGAGACTCTTTTCAAGGTTACTGACAGCTTCTTTCGGAGGAACGCGGCGGGCCTGGATCGCGCCAACCTCATAGAGTGCCATCGCAAGCGGCATTCGATCACCCGTCTTTTCCGCAACGCGCACAGCGAGATTAGAGATTCTGAGTGCCTCGTTGTACTCACCTTTCTGGACGAGCGGATCGGAAAGCGACTTCAACGCACGGAGCAGTGCGCTGTTGTTGAGATCGTCCTTGCGGGTTAACAACGCCTCCTGCTCTTGCTCTGATTTGACGCGCACAAGTGCAACCGCCAGATCATTTACGGACGACGTTGTCGACTGCGTTTGGGCCAGTGCCGGAGTGACGGGGGTCAGGCACAAGACGAGAAAAGAGAGCACCTTGCGGAATGCTACCTGCACGAGCGATCCCTCCTGACTTTTTAAGGCTTCAAGAGATAACGCGCAAAAAATTCCTGAATTGGGTCAGGTAATATCGCGGGAAGTTCAGCAACTTTTGGAGTCGATGTCCAATTCTGCCGTGAGGAATTTATGAAAACACATCGATTCAAGTTGCCATCATCCTTGCGCCTCGTTATTTCCGAGGGGCTAATCATCACATTAATAACACTTCTGTCTTTACCGGCGGCATTTGCAACGCCGCGTGAAGCTGCGAAAACCGTTGCGCTACCACTGGCCGGTTTGATCGTAGTCAACGTCAGTAACGACGCCGACAATCTCGATCCAACCACAGGCTGCGACACAGACGCAGTCACAGCAGGCGAACAGTGCAGCCTGCGAGCAGCGATTCAGCGAGCGAACGCTTTGGCTGGCGACGACGAGATCAATTTCAACATTCCTTCCACTCAGCCAAACTGCGATCCATCAGTCAATCGTTGCACGATCAACTTGACGAAAAATCTTCCGGACCTGGGAACCAACATACGGATCGTCAGTCCCGGCATAGACCTGATAACTGTGAGGCGCAACACCGGCGGCGACTACCGCATCTTTCGCGTCATCGGAAACAGCGATGTCACCCTCTCAGGCTTGCGAATTGAAAACGGGCGGCCCTCAGGAATTACCGCGGGCGGCGGTGTCGCGCATGAAGGCACCGGCATTGTGAACGTCATCGACACCATCTTGACCAGTAACACTGGTGGAACGATCGTCGCCTCAGGTGGCGCTCTCGCAAACAGCAGCAGCGGCACACTCAACGTTATCAACAGTTCCATCCTCGACAACAAAGCAACCGCATCCGGAGCGGGCATTAACAACGGCGGTTCCGGCACGCTCAACGTGATTGGAAGCTTTGTCTTTCACAACACCGTAACAGTGCCCGTTGCAGCCAACACACATGGGAACGGCGGCGGCATTTCCAACTCTAACCAGGGCACCGTCAACGTTGTAAACAGCGTCATCTCGGAAAACGTTGTAACCGGCGGCGATTCAAACACGAGTCTTCTGCGGGGCGGCGGCGTGATGAATGCTTCAAATGGAATCGTCCGCGTCACCGGCAGTGTCATCTTCGATAACTTCGCGCTTAAGGAGGGTGGAGGGATCTCTAACACATCAGGAACGCTTGAAGTCACCAACAGCACGATCACACGAAACCGCGGCGTGGGCGGCGGCCTGTTCGGACAGGGCACCGTCAGCAGTTCAATCATCGCTAAAAACAACACTGGTCCATTCGCCGGCTCCGATGTGTCCGGCAATTTCACCTCGAGCGGCTTCAACCTCGTCGGTGTTCAGGAAGGCAGCACGGGTTTTTCGATGGCCACGGATCTGAAAGGCACAGTTGGGGCCCCGCTCGATCCGAAGTTTGATCCGAACGGTTTTCCATACACGATCCTCAATTTCACGACGCCTGTTCCTGGTCTTCCGCTCTGCGGTAGCCCTGCGATCGACAAGGGCGCAAGCAATGGCCTGAACAGCGATCTACGGGGAACAAGTTTTCCACGCATCATCGATGATCCCGAAGAAGCGAACGCAAGCGACGGCGCAGACATTGGCGCTTTGGAACGTCAAACTGCCTGTGCCCAGATCGTTTTCACGGTAAACACGACGAGCGAAGCAGACGACGTGAGTCCGGGCGACGGCAACTGCGACACTGACGCGAACGCTTCAGGCTCACAATGCTCGTTGAGAGCGGCGTTGAAAGAGTCGAATGCGATCGGAGGCGACTACACGATCAATTTCGCGATTCCGACGAACGATCCCGGCTTCGATCCTGGTTCCGCGAGGCACACGATCAATCTAACGGGTCCGTTGCCTGAAATCACCGAGAGCAATCTCACCATCAATGGACCAGGCAAAGATAAGCTGACCATACGTCGAAACACCGGCGGCTTCTATCGCATTTTCACGTTCCGCAATGTGGTTGAAACAGCCAGCATCTCGGGGCTGACCGTGAGCAATGCGTTCAATAGCACCAATGACGGCGGCGCAATTTCATTCACCGGCAAGAGCCTGACTATCAATAGCTGTGCGTTCAGCAACAACATCGCTGCGTGGTCGGGCGGGGCGCTTTTCGCGATGGCAGCCCTGAACGTTACTGACAGTAATTTCAACGACAACTTTTCGAGTGTTTCTAACGGTGGCGGAGGAGCTATTCACGCGCGGGGCAAGTTGAGCGTGTCCAATAGCACCTTTAATAACAACGTCGCGAACAGTCTCGGCGGTGCGATCAATGTCGATACTAACGGCGCAACAGGTGATTCAAACATCACCAACAGCACGTTTGACGGGAATGCCGCGGATGCGGGCGGTGGCGTGTCAGTGGGGAGTTTCGGTTCGGCAATACGCATCGAAAACTCGAAGTTCACACGAAACACAAGCACGCTACTGAATTCGCGGGGTGGCGCGATCTATCAAACTCACGGCACGTTGCACCTGGTTGGCAGCACGCTAACCGACAACGAGGTTTTTGGGCTTGCTATCAACATGGGCACCGGATCCACGATGACCACTGTCACGGATAGCACGATCGCACGTAACACCTTTGGCGGTATCGAAACCGAATCGGCGACCGTAGCCACCAGCAAGTTGAACATCATCAACAGCACCATCAGCGGAAATACTGGTGGTGCCGGACTCACTCTTTCCCGCGTTACGCTGAACGTTTCCAACAGCACGATCGCTCATAACGAAAACGTGGGAATTCGAGGCACACTTACGTCGACCACGGGCATGTGGACCGTCAAGAGCAGCATCATCGCGGCTAATGGCGGGTTCAGTGATGTTTCTGGTGCTTTCACGTCAGCGGGGTTCAACCTGATCGGTAAAGCCGATGGAGCAACAGGCTTCACGAACGGTGTCAACAACGATCAGGTTGGCACGAGCGCTGCCCCTGTCGATCCGAAGCTCGACGGATTAGGTCTGCGAGACAACGGCGGACCAACACACACCATCGCGCTTCAACCAGACAGCCCTGCTATCGACAAGGGCAGCGCGGATGGGCTGAGCGGCCCGCTCGCGAACGACCAGCGCGGTGTCTTTGCGCGCACGTTTGACGATCCGGCCGTGGCAAATGCCGGAGACGGCACTGACATCGGCGCGTTCGAGCTGCAACCTGGTGGCCCATCACCAACGCCTACGCCGACACCGGATCCGTCACCAACACCAACGCCGTCGCCGAATCCTTCACCGTCGCCGTCGCCGACACCAACGCCGACGCCGCAACCGGCGAACCTCGTGGTCACCACGACGCCGCTGGTGCGAACAAACTGCGGTGCGATTGTAGTCGGCGTGACCGTGAAGAATGTTGGTGGTGCGACGGCGAACAACGTCAAATTAACAACAGCAACACTCGTAGCGCCGACCACGAATGGCACGCCGTTACCGCAAACGTTGGGCAATCTTGCGCCGGGTCAATCGGTAACGACAGTCATGACGTTCTCGGGCACAAATAACCCACCCAAACAGAAACGAACGCTGACACTGGGTGGCACCTACAACAACGGTGCGACCTTCAGCGGCACGTGGAAAGTGACCTTACCTTGATCGTTGTAGGGGTGGCCCTCTGTGGCCACCCCAAACGTTGAACTCAGCAAATCGAAAGGAAACTCATGCTTACCTGGTGAATGCTTATGGCGACGAGTACCGCCGCTATCAAAAGCGTGTGCCCATGATCTTGCCGTTACGAATTAATAGTTAGCGGCATGTTGGACAGGATTACAGGATTCTCAAGATGGACAAGATTCATACTTGTAAATCCTGATCATCGTGTAAATCCTGTCAAACTGCCTTAGTGGGTAAAAAAATTCTCGTGAGACGGTAATACGTTGCTGAGTTCAGCAACTTCTTAGTTTGGTAATCATAAACGTTAGAAGGAGACCATCATGTACCAGAGCAGAATCAAACGGGGTTTTCAGTTTCTTGTTCTCATCGCATTAGTAACTTTCGCGGTTCAGCCGGCGTTCGCGTCGAACGGACCGGAACTGCCGGAGCAGTGTTCGCTTATCGCAGTAGACGAAGGTCATAAGCTGGCTTTCCACGTCTACGCGAAGGGCGTGCAGATTTACAAGTGGAACGGCGTAAGCTGGGATTTCGATGCGCCGCGCGCAGCGTTGTTCGCGGAAGAGAATTTCTTCGGTGAAGTCGGCAGTCACTTCCGTGGTCCAAACTGGGAAAGCAAGAGCGGCAGCAGAGTAAAGGCTGCGGCTGTACTCGGTAAAGCCTGTACTCCGGATCCGGCTGCGATCGCCTGGTTGCAACTTAAGGCAAATGAGCACAGCGGCGCAGGCATTTTCAAAGACGTCACCTTTATTCTGCGCACGAACACCACAGGCGGCCTGCGACCCACAGAACCAGGCACGACCTTCGGCCAAATCAAGGAAGTGGAGTACACGGCTGAGTACTACTTCTATAAAGCCGAGAACCCGAACGGCAACTAACCTTTCCCGGGGAACGGCAGTGCGGCTGCCGTTCCCTTCCCTCCTCAATCCAATCCACGTAATCTGTGTCCTTACAAACTGCGAACGCGGATGACACGGATGACTTCTCTTTTCTCAAATTCCAAGCCGGTAGTTGGAGTGATACACGTCGGGGCCTTGCCCGGAACGCCACGGAATTCTCTGCGCGTTGCTGAGTTGATTCGCGGTGCACGGGAAGAGGCGAGGATTTATCGTGAGTGCGGCGTCAATGGAATCATTATTGAAAACATGCACGACGTGCCGTACCTGCGTGGTGAAGTTGGACCAGAGATCGTCGCTGCGATGACGGCGATTGGTTGCGAGGTGAAGAACGAATTTGCGCTACCGACCGGCATTCAGATCCTTGCAGGCGCCAACATAGCCGCGATGGCTGTGGCTCAGGCCGCCGGCCTGGATTTCATACGCGCAGAGGGTTACGCCTACGCCCACGTTGCAGATGAAGGATTGATTCAGGCCTCGGCCGCGGAACTGCTTCGTTATCGACGAACGATCGGTGCTGAGCGCGTACAAGTCTGGACTGACGTTAAGAAGAAGCATGCAGCTCACGCGATCACAGCAGACGTGAGCCTTGGCGAGACTGCGGAGACGGTCCAATTCATGGGCGCCGATTGTGTGATTGTTACCGGAAGCGTTACAGGCCAACCGCCCAGAATCGCAGACGTGGAGGAGGCGAAGAGCCATTGCACACTGCCGGTGTATCTCGGCTCCGGAATTAGTGAAAACAACATCGGTGAGTTCTATGAGGAAGCTGACGGCTTCATCATCGGCTCAGCATTCAAAGTGGACGGTCTATGGTCCAACACCATCGACCCCGCGCGTGTCACCAGATTTATCCGCCTGTTGAGTCACAAGTGACAGATTACACTTGTTCGATTCAACTCGATGAAGTCGAAAGTCTGAAACGAATCAGCTAAGCGGTCGATATTGAGTATAAACAAGCTTACCAACTCATCGTTGCGAATATTCCCAGTTGATACTAGTAAGAGTTTCCATGGCTCTCGTTTTAACAGAAACGATTCCACGAAGTCGGAATCCTTTGTAACGACGACCGACTGTTCGGCAATGGAAAACTTAACTAACTCCCGATCCGTGGTGCGATTGCCTTGTGGAAGGTCTAGCGTGTGCTTTACTTCAAATCCTGCGTGGGCTAATTGAATGGCGAGTCGCCGTGGGAGTTGAGCATCGATGAGGAACTTCATGCCGAGAGGGGCTCAATGCGCTTGATTTGAGTAAGCCGTCTGGCGAAGTCAAGTGCTGCGAGAATGTCTTCCCTCTGCAAATCTTCGTAGTCGGCCAGAATCTCCTCAATCGTCATCCCGGAACTGAGTAGCTCAAGAATCGATTCCACAGTATAACGAAGGCCGCGAATCGTGGGACTCCCGTGGCAGATCTCCGTGTTTATTGTGATGCGCTCACTAAGATTCATCCGTGTGCTCCGCGCCGAATTGTAGCACACACGAATCGATTGACTACGCGGCCTGGGCGGCGCCGCCCTTTTCCTGTGGAGCTTTCTCGCCTTTCTCTTTCGCTTCGGGTTCGCCCTGCTTGGCGGCGGCGTGCTCGATCTCGGAGTTGATCTCGCCTCCTATCAAAACTGCGCAACCCGTGAAGTAAAGCCACAACATCAGGACGATCACTGCACCGAGTGAACCGTACGTGGCGCTGTAGGAGTCGAAGAAGTGCAGGTACACGCGAAAGGCGACCGAGACCAGCAGCCATAGCACAACGCCGATCGCCGCCCCTGGCGTTAACCACGTCCACTTCTGTTCGTGAAAGTCAGGTGCGAAGTAGTAGATCAATGCAAACGCAAAGATCAGGCAGCCCAATACCACCGGCCACTGCAAAATCTTCCAGATCAGCGGGAACGTCGAACCAAAACCAAAATGACTCGCCAGCCAATCAGCGATCGAACTGCCCGCCAGCACCAGCATCAGCGCCGAGATGATGAACACTGACAATGCTATCGTCAGACCCATCGCGGTGAGACGTTGTTTCCACCACGGCCTGGTCTCTTTTAGATCGTACGCGACGTTGAGCGACGTCGTAATCGCACCCATCCCATTCGACGCCGCCCACAAAGTCGCGAGGACTCCGAACGACAGCTTTCCACCACTGCTCGCAGTAGCAACTTCCTGAATCGTGGTATTGATCAGTTGAAAAGCCGAGGGTGGCATCACCTGCGCAAGATAATTAAACAGTTGGTGACGCGTACCCGTGCCTGAGCCGAGCACGAGACCGATCACGGACGTTATCAAGATCAAGAACGGAAAGAGCGCCAGCAGAAAGTAGTACGACAACTCCGCCGCGCGCCCGAAGACCTCGTCTTCCTGAATCTCCTTCCAGACCCGCTTCCCTAATTCTTTGACGCCAAGCCCGCCTAATTTCCACAGTGATGCCATACAAATACTTCCTCCTGGCAAGAAATCTGCTCGCAAATCCTGTGTTACCTGCAAAAATCGACGTCTATAGCGATTTCGTGATCCGGCGTGTCTCAATAATGATCACGTTCCCCAATCATTCCGTACGTTTTTTCGCGCAAGGCCTTGAGGTACAATGAACCTTCCCCTAAACCCGTAATTCAAATCCAACGCGAAAGGAAAGTTATGGAAACTAAACCTACGCACGAACAGGCACAACTTCATCTGCAAGTTTACGACCTCCGCCGCGAGGCCCGGCTGCGGCAAGCACGCGATTGGTTTCAACAAAATTTCCATCCCCAGACTATGGAAGAAGCCATGCGTATCGGCGGCCCCGGAACGGAACACGGCGCCTTTGTCGGCATGGTGATCGGTTACTGGGAGCAGGCGTGCGCGCTGCTCAACTACGGACTGCTTCACGAAGGTCTCTTCTTTGAGACGAGTGGAGAGTTCTTTGGAGTTTGGGAACAACTGAAGAAGGTGACACCGCAGTTCCGCGAAACATATCACGATCCAAACATGCTTTCGAACATCGAGAAGGCTGCGAAACGCTACGAGGAGTGGTCAGAGCAACGTGCTCCGGGGCACATCGCCGCAATGCGCCAGTACATGGAGCAAGAGCAGGCGAAAGCAAAGGCCGCCGCAGGGTAATTCGCGACTAACAGGCTGCGGACAACGCGGAAAAAATCCGCGGATTTTCCGCGTTTATCCGCGGCCCAAATCACGGCCACTGAATGACCTTTGCTTTTGGCGCTGCGTTCCTGGCTGGGGCAACCGGCTGCGGATTGTTAGTAGTCTTGTTTGGTTTTGGTGCTTCAACTGGCGGACTCGCAACAACCGGAGGCGCTGCTACCGGCTCTTCCTTCGTCTCCACAATCTGCACATCTCCACCGTTGTTCGGGATTGAACGCGGCTCACTCTGAGGCGTGAACGAATACATCTTTCGAGGTGCAACGGGCTTCACATTCTTTACCGGCGGCAACTCAACCGCAGGTTCGGCAACTTCCACTGACTCCACCGCCGCAGGCGGCGTCTCAGGCTCTGTCTTAACGACGTTCTCAGGCGCAACAGGAGCTGCCTGCGGTACTACCGGAATAGCTGCCGAATCGACTTGCGGAACAGGTTCCGGCAAACCGCGCGCCTGCGATCCTTTGAAAGCCCACGCACCGGCAAGGCAACTAGCGCTCACGATTACGACCGCAGCGATTCGGAATGCAAGACTCGCCTTTATCGACTTCAGCCGCGAGGCAAACGCGGACCGCGCAGTGAATTCTGCCGGCTCTTCATGGACAAGATCCCAGATCTCAGGTGGATCCTTCAGCGTCTTAACCACCAATGGCTCAGCAGTTTTTACAGGAGCACTCGCGGGCCGAGCGGGCCGAGCGGGCTGAGCAGCGTGAACAGGATGAACGGGCTGAGCAGGCTGATAACCCTTCAAACATCGTGCGGCTTCAGTAAACGTTCGCGCGTTGGCCCACATGTAAGCGGAGGTGTTGCAGCGCGTCACCACTTCGGTCTTTGCACCATGCTCGATCAGCGTTCTCACAGTATCTGTGTGCCCAAAAAATGCGGCGAGTGCGAGCGCAGTAAACTTGTCGTTGCGCGTTAAATTTGGATCGGCGCCATTCCTCAGCAGTGC
>DASUPZ010000378.1:0-8899 GCA_036280855.1 Pyrinomonadaceae bacterium
GCTGGCGACCGAGCCCGTTGATTCTTCGGACCGATTTCTGTATCACAAGACCACGCGCAGGGACTTTTATGGTGGCGATGAGGACGTGATTTATTGGAACGAGCGTGGTGAGATCACGGAGTCGAGTATCGCAAACGTCGTGGTCCGGATCGGAGATCAGCTATTTACACCGCCGGTTAATTCGGGTCTTTTAGCAGGCACCTTTCGAAACGAGCTACTAATCCGCGGCGAGATCGCCGAGCGAGTGATCACCATCGACGATTTCCGATCCGCGAATGAAATCTTCTTAATCAATTCCGTCCGCAAATGGATGCGCGCTGAGTTAGTGGTAAAGAAGGATTTCTGAACGAGCGCGCCGGAATTCCTGCAAGCCCGCATCCCACGATGCCACGATCTCTTTCGCACTCTCGCCGCGCTTCACACGTTCAAGCGTATCTCCATTCACGAGCAGTCGTAAGTATTTGTCGACCTGCCACTCGTTTGGATACAGCTTTCGCAACGCGAGGGCCATCTCGATTCCAGTCGGCAACGGTCGAAACGCGGCGCGATCCGTGATGATGATATTGACTCCACCACACGCCTCGTCTTTGAAAACCGAAGCCTTCGGCGTGAAACGCACCGGCACAAACCGTACTCCTGGTAATCCACGCTGGTTCAAATGCTCGGCCAGCTTGTCGCCCTGAATCCACGGCGCACCGACAATCTCAAACGGCGTGTCAGTGCCGCGCCCAACGGAAACGTTCGTCGTCTCCAGTAGACCAACACCCGTATACAGCGTGGCTTGAGTGAGGCTGCGCATGTTTGGCGAAGGATTGATCCACGTGAGGTTGGTTTCGTCAAACCACATCCAACGACGCCAGCCTTCCATCTTGATCACGCGCAAGTCGGCGCCGATGTTTCGCTGCTTGTTGAAGAGCTGGGCCAACTCACCGATCGTCAACCCATGTCTCGTGGGGATCGTGTGATAGGAGATAAACGAGAGCTTGTCGTTGTCCGCTATTGGGCCTTCGACCTCGACGCCGCCGATCGGATTTGGACGGTCCAAAACAAACACCGGCAGCTTTGCTTTCGCGCCTTCTTCGAGAATGTGACCGAGGGTCGAGATGTACGTGTAAAAACGCGCGCCGATGTCCTGAATGTCAAAAACGAGGGCGTCGAGATCTTTGAGCTGCTCGGGTTTTGGCCGGCGCGACTCGCCGTAGAGCGAGTAAATCGGAAGACCGGTCGTTTCGTCTTTCGAATCGGAAACCTTGTCGTCGAGAAGACCGCGGATCCCGTGTTCGGGAGCAAAAAGTGCGACCAGCTTCACGCCTGGCGCTTTGCTGAGCACGTCGATCGTCTGGCGGCCTTCACGATTGCGGCCCGTGTGATTGGTGACGAGACCGATGCGCATGCCTGCGAGTTGCTTGAAGTTGTCGCGCTCGAGCACGTCGATTCCAGTCAACACTCTGGTTGAACTTTCCGAGCCGTCGTTGCGCGCGGCAAACGTCCGCAGGCTTTTTACGACTTCGCTGTAGTAGTTCGCTGATTGCTCACGAGCCCGATCGACTGCGGCAGTGTCCGTCACTGAAGCCGCGACGATCGATGCAACGCGGCCTCGCAATGGTCCAACGTCGCCCTTTCCGTCGGGATGAACTCGATTACTCATGAACACCACAAACGTTTCGCTTGCCGGATCGATCCACATCGACGTACCGGTGAAACCAGTGTGACCAAACGAGCCGAGTGGAAACAACTCCCCTCGATTCGAGGAGAAAGTCGTGTTTATGTCCCAACCGAGCCCACGCGTGCCGCCGTTATTCGTCACGAGTCGTGGACGCGTCATCTCAGCCACAGTCAAAGGCGCAAGGATACGAACGCCGCCGTATGACCCGCCGTTGAGAATCATCTGGCAGTAGATCGCGACGTCGTTTGCGGTTGAGAAGAGACCTGCATGTCCGGCGACGCCGTTCATGCGATAAGACGTCGGGTCATGGACCTGTCCGCGCAACCACACTTCACCTTCGGCGCCGATGTTTACCGCCGAATCGCCCAGATAACTCAACTGCCCGCGACGTTTTTCGGTCGGCGCGATTCTCGAGCTCAATCCGGCGACTGGATTGAAGCCGGTGTTGGTCATGCGAAGTGGCTCGAAAATGTTTTTCCGCGCGAACTGATCGAGCGGCATACCGCCAACGCGCGCAACCACCTCGCCTAACGCGATGAAGCCGATGTCGCTGTAAATGAAACGAGTTCCGGGCGGATTGCGAAGCGGCTCCTTTATCAAACGCTTGATAGCTTCGTCGTAACCCGTCCAACGTTCTTTCAGATCGAAATCAGGCGCGTAACCTGAGACGTGGGTGAGCAGTTGCTCAATCGTGATTCGCTCGCGGCCTTCCCCTTTCAACTCGGGAATGTGAAGTGAAACGCGATCTTGAAGACGCACCTTGCCGCGCTCCACGAGGATCATGATGCTCGTCGCCGTTGCGATGACTTTTGTGAGACTCGCGACATCGAAAATCGTGTCGGCACTCATCGGTTCACGCTCCGGCTCCACGACGCGCGCACCGTAAGTCTTATTCCACACGATGCGACCCTTGCGAGCGGCAAGCACGACCGCCCCCGGCAAACGCTTCTTCGCCATCTCATCCGCAATGACCGCATCCATCTGGGCCAGTTGCGCAGAAGACATCGCCACCGATTCCGGTTCCGCAGCCGAAAGCTGCGCCAACATCGGCTGCGACACCAGTGCAACCAGCAAAATAAAGGACGAGATCCGTAAACCAATCCGTGTAATCTGTGTTTTCATTTTTTTATCTGAAGCCCCGTGCCGCGCGGATACAAGCCCGGCAGCGAGATCGGCAGTTTTCCAACGATATCAATCTCACCCATCAACCCCCGCGCGACGGCGTGCTGCAAGCTCGGCATGTCGCCATACGCAACCATGTAAGTGCGTAACCCCGGAAAGCTCTGCAACAGGTATGGATTCCCAAAACTGATTCCGACAACCGGCGTCTTCGCCGCAATCAATGCTGACAACGCGCGGGCACCCGCATCAGGTAGTCCAACACTCAACGCCTGCCCTGAACGCACTCGCCCGTACAACGAGGCCAACACCAGATTCGAACTCTTCGCACGTTCGATGGCTTTCTGCACTTCCTGTTCACTCGACCGCTCGTCCAGAACAACGGCTTCAACTTGCAAACCACTGCGCTGCAGCCTCGATACGAATGCGTTTGAGATCCAGTTACGATCGTCGCCGTTTGTGATGCCAAGAATAAACACGCGCGACTCGGGTTTCAGGTTCTTCAACGGCACGAGTTTGTCTTCGTCACGAACGAGCGTAACGGCGTGCTCGGCGATCTCGGTCGCGAGTTCGCGCACGTCCTTGCTCCCGACAATCCGGTCGATGCTATCGACCGGGGTGATGCGTTGTTCGACAAGCCCAAGATCGTACTTGGCGGCGAGTATCCTGCGCGCCGATTCCTCGACGCGTTGTTCCGTGATGCGCCCGCTCTTCACCGCCTCACGCACACCACGAAACGAAGCATCAACGTCCGCGGGCTTCAGCAACATGTCTGCGCCTGCTTCGAGAGCACGAACCGCGGCTTCTTCAGGGGTGAAATAGATCGTTAAGCCGCTCATGCTCAGCGCGTCAGTGACGATCATCCCGTTGAACTTCAAATCCTTGCGCAGAATGTCGCCCATCACCGGCGACATCGTCGCGGGTATGGACGCCTTCTCTTCCACGATCTCACCCGCCTCGTCAGTGTCGATGGGCTTCGACTTTTGGGAACGAGGTAACGGCTTCACGGCAGTCGGATCGATCTGCGGAAGCGCGATGTGGCCCACCATCACAGAACCCACACCAGCGTTCACGCTCGCTTGAAACGGAACAAACTCGACGCTGTTCAAGCGATCGCGTCCGACGTTGATCTCGGGCAGCCCGCGATGTGAATCGACGGCCGTGTCGCCGTGTCCAGGGAAGTGTTTGGCAGTTGCGATCGTGCCGGCCGCCTGGGCGCCTTCGGTGAAAGCGGCGCCAAAACGTGCGACTTCAGCCGGATCCTCACCGTAAGAGCGAACATTGATCACGGGGTTCGCGGCATTGTTGTTTACATCCACTACGGGCGCGAATATGTGATAAACGCCGAGCGCACGTGCTTCGCGCGCAGTGATCTCACCCTGGCGTTTCGCGTATTCAGGATTGCCGGTCGCGCCGACAGCCATGTTCCATGGAAAGTTGACTGTGTCTTCAAAACGCATTCCCGCGCCTGACTCAAGATCCGCGGAGACAAGCAACGGGTATTTCGCGAGCTGCTGCATCCGGTTGACGAGGATCACCGACTCATAAACCGGCCCACGGAAAAGGATGATGCCGCCGACCTTGTGGTTTTCGACGTGATGCTTGAGCGCGCGAAACGCGTCGGAGTCCTGGTTGAGAAAGGTGGCGTTGATGCCGACGGAGATCAGTTGCCCGATCTTCTCCTCGAGCGACATCTTGCGCAGCTCTTCATTGGCCCACTTCAAAGCGTTCGACGAAGGCTCGCGCTTGAACGGGCGCACCTTTGCAGGCGGCTGCGCCGGCGCGGAGAGGCAAAGCAAGACCAGCACTAAGGCTGCTGAAATAGAACGATTCTTCCTCATTTATGAGATTCCTCGGCGTCCAATATAGGTCCGATAGGTCCTATAGGACCTATTTCCTTCTCTGCGGGCGCAAACGCAAAACTCGCCGCCCACGCAACCACAAACGTGATAAAACTTCCCAGAAACGCATACCACGTCCACGCAATCCTCGTCGTTAGAAACACCGCCACCATCGAGCCCAGACTCACGAGCATTCCGATCAGCGCCGCAGGCTGACTCACACGGCGCAAAAGCGTCCCAACCAAAAACACACCCAAAATCGGACCATTGATCAGCGAAGCGATCGAGAGCGCCATGCTCAAAGCCGAACCCGGTTGATTACGCACTGCCAGCGCCACACCGATCTGGACCACTCCCCAAACTACAGTCAGCACGTGAGACATCTTGAGATAGTGCTTGTCGTCACGATTCGGCCGGAAAGGTTTGTAAAGATCGTTGACCGCCGTGGCTGCGATCGAGTTGAGCGACGACGACATCGCCGCCGCAAAGATTGCCGCCACTACCAGGCCCGAAAGCCCTGAAGGCATGTACTTCGTGATGAAATCCGGAAAGACGCGGTCGCCGGCCGTGAACGGGAAAGCGGTCGATGCGGCAGTTGCATACGCGGGATCGGCAAACGGCTGGTAGAACGCAAACAACAAAACTCCGATAAACAAAAACCCGATGAACTGGGCCAGGACGATCGCGCCGCTCGTCAGCAACGCAACGACCGCATGCCGCGGGCGATCCGTGCACAGGTAACGCTGAACGATGTACTGGTCAGTGCCATGTGTGCTCATCGTCAGAAAACACCCACCGATGAGTCCGGCCCAGAACGTGTAAACCTTTGTATGGTCAAAAGCGAAATCAAAAAGGGAGAATTTACCGAATTGAGCTGCGGCATTCGTGACTGTGGCGAGCCCACCGTCGATCGAGTTAATCAAAACGACAGCCGCCGCAATCGCACCCGCGATGTAGATACCGAGCTGGACCACCTCGACCCAGATCACGGCCTCCATGCCGCCAAAATAGGTGAAGATGATCATGGCCAAACCGATCAGTACGATTGACGCAGCAATGATCATTCCCGGGTCGGTAGACGGCTGAAACGCCGCATAAACCGCAGCCAGCACGATCGCAGTCAGCAGCAGTCGAATGCCGTCAGCTATGTTGCGCATCACGACGAACAGCGACGCGGCAACCATCTTGATCTTGCCGCCAAACCGCTGGTCCAAAAGCTGGTAAACAGTGAGCAGCTCGCCGCGAAAATACGACGGTATAAAGAGGATGGAGATAACTATCCGTCCGAGCAGGTAACCGAAGACCAGTTGGAGAAACTGGAAGTTTCCGCCTCGTGCGAAAGCAATTCCCGGCACAGAGATGAAAGTGATCGTCGAAGTTTCCGTCGCGACGATTGAAAACGCCACTGCCCACCACGGCACCGATCGATTGCCGAGAAAGTAGTCGCGCGTGGTCTTCTGTTTGCGGCTAAACCAGGTGCCAAACAGAACGATCCCGATCAGGTAACCGAAGATGATTATGAGATCGAGCGCTTTCATCCGCGTGCTTTTATACTCTCCAGCGCAAGTGCCAGGTTCGTACCTGCGGCTTCGAGTGCTGCCGCAGCAGCCTCCTGGTCCAAACCTGTCTCTGCCATAAGGATTCGCACTGCTCGTTCACGCAGCTTGACGTTGCTCGCCCGCAGGTTCGACATGCGGTTGCCGCTCACATAACCGAGCCGGACCATCGTGGCGGTCGAGATCATGTTCAGGACCATCTTTTGCGCCGTGCCCGCCTTCAGCCGGCTCGATCCGGTTAACACTTCTGGTCCAACCATCGGAACGATGCTCAACTCGGCTGCCTCCGTGATCGGAGATCCCGGTACGCACGTCAACGCCACCGTAAACGCACCGATCGATCGCGCATACTTGATCGCCCCGACAGTATAAGGAGTTCGACCCGAAGCAGCGATTCCAACCAGAACATCGCCGCCGTTAAATCCGCGTTGCTTCAAGTCAGTAGCGCCTGCAGCCGCATCGTCTTCTGATGCTTCAACCGCGCGATGACATGCGTCATAACCGCCGGCAATCACGCCCTGGACCAGCTCCGGCGAAACGCCGAACGTCGGCGGACACTCGGAAGCGTCGAGCACACCCAAACGTCCGGAAGTTCCTGTGCCTGTGTAAAATAGCCGTCCGCCTTTTGAGAGTCTGGCTACGGTCCCATCGACGGCTTTCGCAACTTCGCCCAGCACGAGTTTCACTGCGCCCGCGACAAGCGCGTCTTCCTCGTTCATCAACGCGACAATCTCTGCCGCCGGCAGTGAACTCAGATTTTGTGAACGCGGATTCTCTTGTTCGGTGATTGGAAGGGCGGTTTCCGTATTCATCTTCTGCCGCGGGCTTGCTTCAAAGTATGTGAGCCACAAAGATGCACAAGAAGCACAAAGGATTTGCGTGCACATCTGTGCCTTTGTGCTTCTTTGTGGCGAATGTATCGATCAAACTGCGAGCGCGATCTGGTTGATACGTTCACGGGCCATTCTAGCGGCAGCTACGGCCGGAGCGAAGTGAGGCGGCTCAAAATATGCACGCGGCGCGCATTTCCCGACCTCCTCGCGAAGTGTCGCGAGCATTAAATCGCCTGCCGCACGGAACACACCGCCGACGTATGCAATCTGAAATCGCTCGCGCTCCATCTGCAAATGACGAATCACCGCGGCCGCCGCATATCCGAGTTCGCTGCCGCCATCCGCAACGATCTGGAGAGCAACCGCGTCATCATCTTTCGCGGCGTTAACCACGTCGCGGCCGAATCCTGCTAAACGTTCGTTCGTGATCGTCGGCGAGTAGATCGCAGTTGTAAGATCGTCAGGACTGGTCACGTGAAAATAGGTGCAGGCCAGGCCGGTCAGGGCTGTTTTTGGACCACGCCCGTCAAACGCGTGGGCAACAGCGCGCAACGCGCGGCGTGCGAGCCATGCGCCACCGCCCTCGTCACCCGAGATCGGCCCCCAGCCGCCCGCACAAAATCGCTTGCGACGCGCGTTGATTCCGCAGCAGATCGAACCGGTTCCCGCGATGACGACCAGTCCGGGCGCGCCGTCAGTCGCTCCATATAAAGCGATATCCGCGTCAGTAACGACTTCGATCTCGCCGACGCCGAGCGGCATGAGAGTCTCGCGCATGCGTTCGCGCAACTCTCGACGACGGGCGCCGGCCAGTCCGATTTCAGCGGCGATCAGATCTCCACGACGCAACTTCGCGGAGTCGCAGGCGCTATCGATGGCCTCGCGCACTGCCGCAGCAGCTCCGGCAATTCCCACTCGCAAAGGATTCGATGGACCAGCCAGACCCTCGCCAATCACACGTTGATTGGCGTCCATGATCACGGCCTCGGTTTTCGTGCCGCCACCATCGACGCCGACGACCGAGTTTGGGGTGTGCAAACGTCTAGCGGGAGAGGGATCTGCGTTTCGTCGTTCAATGCTCACAGACGGGGGTCGCTCCGACTAGAAGACAATCCAATTAACATTATTGATTATTCTAGGGTTCGTGCATTTATAATGGAAACTAAAAGATTTTATTATTACGATAATGCATCTTGATAACTGGAGCCTCCCGTGGAAATTCGACAATTAAGGGCCTTCGTGGCCATCGCTGAATCAGGAACATTCACCGCCGGCGCCTTGCGTGTGCACGTGACGCAGGCCGCCATCAGCATGCAGATTCGCCAGTTGGAAAATGAGATCGGGGCCAAAGTGTTTGTTCGTGCCCCTCGCCACGTGATTTTGACCGAGGCAGGCGAACAACTTTTGCGCCGCGCGCGACACATCCTGCGCGAGCACGATGCCGCGCTCGACGAGATCGCCGAACTTGCAGGCGCCGAACGTGGACGGCTGCGGATTGGTAGTGCGTCGGCGATGGTGCTGACTGAACAGTTGCCGTCGATTCTCAAGGAGTTGCGCAAACAACATCCGGCGGCGGAGATTTCTGTGATGTCCGGAACGAGCGAGGTGCTTGTCGATCAGATTTTGGCCGGCGAAGTGGACATTGCTTTTGTTTCCCTTCCGGTCGATGTGCGCGGGATCAAGACTGAGCGACTCAGCGAGGATCAGCTCGTAGCCATTGCGTCGCCGCGACACAAGCTCGCGAAGCAACGTACGATCAGCGCTTTTACGCTTGCGGGTGAACGCTTGATTCTCGGCGAGCGTGGCGGGAACACGCGGCGGCTGATCGATCAGTTTTTTGCGCAGGCTGGAGTGACGTTGCGCGTGGCGATGGAGCTGAGCAGG
>DASUPZ010000379.1:0-7767 GCA_036280855.1 Pyrinomonadaceae bacterium
TATTTGGGCCTATCTGCTACCATCATTTCGAATGCAAATCTCGGGGGAATTGCGACGGCTGCTCGCGGAAGCGAGCCGCGTGCTTGTGCTCACGGGCGCGGGCGTGTCGGCGGAGTCGGGCGTCCCGACGTTCCGCGGCGGCGGCAACACGACGGTTTGGAAGGGGATGCCTTTCGACGTCATCTCGTCTGCTGAGATGGTGGAACGCGACTTGGCCGCGGTCTGGGAATGGTTCGACTATCGCCGCGGTTTCATGAAAGAAATCGAACCTAATCCGGCGCACCGCGAGATTGCACGCTGGCAGGATCGCTTTGCCGAATTCACGCTCGTTACGCAAAATATCGACGGCCTGCATCAAAAAGCAGGCTCGCGCGAGGTGATCGAACTTCACGGCAACATCTGGCGCGCACGATGCACCGTTTGTGGGTCGTCATTCGAGTCGCCCTCGAATCACGATGCGTGTTGGGAGTGTGGCAGCGCATTGCGACCTGACGTCGTGTTGTTTGGAGAGATGTTGCCTCCGGGTGCATTCGAGTTTGCCGCCGGCCGCGCGTTGCATTGCGAGTTGTGTCTTGTGATTGGAACCTCGGGGCTGGTCTATCCTGCGGCAGGACTCCCGGAACTCGCGAAGTCGGCGGGCGCGTACGTTTGCGAGATTAATCCCGAACGCACGCCGCTCTCGGATTTGTGCGACGAAGTAATCACCGGCAAGGCGGGCGAGGTGTTGCCGTTACTTTCAATATGAAGACTCTCTATTTCGACTGTTTTGCAGGCGCCAGTGGCGACATGATCCTCGGCGCGATGGTCGGCGCCGGTGTCGATCCAAACTATCTGCGCGAACAACTCGCGTTGCTTCGTGTCGATGGATTCCGTATCGACTTCGAAACCGTGAATCGCTCGGGACTAAGCGCGACGTATGCGCGCGTTGAAACGGCGCACGAGCACAAACATCGTCATCTCTCGGATATCAGGCAGATCATCGAAGCCTCGGATTTACCGGAGTATGTGAAGGCGCTTTCAGTGCAGATTTTTACAAGACTTGCCGAGGCGGAGGCCCGCGTACATAACGAGCCCGTAGATCATGTTCACTTTCATGAGGTCGGCGCGCTTGATGCAATCGTAGACGTAGTCGGCGCTGCTATTTGTTTTGATTACCTGGATATCGAACGCTTTGTCTGCTCGCCGCTGCACGTCGGGCGTGGCATGGTCCAAATGGCTCACGGCCGCTTTCCGATTCCGCCGCCTGCGGTCGCGGAACTGTTGAAAGGCGTGCCGTTTTATTCGACAGACATCAAGGGCGAATTGTTGACGCCCACAGGCGCGGCGATCATCACAACCGTCTGCGGTGACTATGGTCCAATTCCCCAGATGACCACTGAGAGCATGGGTTATGGCGCGGGCACACGGGAGTATCAGGATTTTCCGAACGTCCTGCGTGTGATGCTTGGTGATACGGCCGCGGATGCCGCCGATGAACGCTTGTGGATGCTGGAAACGAACCTCGACGACGCGTCGCCGCAGATCGTGGGCCACGTTATGGACCGCGTGTTCGAGCTCGGCGCGCTCGACTGTTTCTTCACGCCCGTGCAAATGAAGAAAAATCGCCCGGGTGTACTGCTGTCAGTGCTTTGCGAGCCTGATCAGAAAGAAGCGGTGATGAAGTTGTTGTTTATGGAAACGACGACGCTCGGTGTGCGCAGTTATGAAGTCGCTCGCCGCGCCCTGCAACGCGAGGTGGTTCAGGTGGAAACGCAGTATGGAATGATTGATGTTAAAGTAGCGCGTCTGGAGGGACGGAGAGTCAACGAAATGCCGGAGTTTGAGCAGTGCCGCGCGGCCGCTGCGAAGGCAGGTGTGCCGGTGAAAGTGGTTGAAGATGCGGCGCGGATTGCGTTCTTATGTCAACAGTAGACCTTGATTTAATCAAACAGGGAGTTGAGCTGATCCTGAAAGGCATCGGCGAGGATCCGGAGCGTCCCGGCCTGGTTGAAACTCCCCACCGCGTCGCCGAGATGTATGCTGAGTTGACCTCCGGCATGCACGAGGATCCGACTCAGCACGTGATTCCGTTGCCGGGCGATAAACACGATGAGATGGTGATCGTCAAAGACATCAGCATCGCTTCGCTCTGTGAACACCATCTTGCGCCGTTCGTCGGCCGCTGTCACATCGCGTACATCCCGAAGGGTGGCCGCATCCTCGGCATTTCGAAGCTGGCCCGGCTCGCCGAAACGTTTTCGCGCCGTCTCCAGCTTCAGGAGAGATTGACTACCGATATCGCAAATACACTTTTCGAGGGCCTTAAACCGCTCGGCGTGATGGTTGTGATCGAAGCTGAACACACGTGCATGACTTTGCGCGGCGTCAGAAAAGCGGGTGCAAAGACCGTTACTTCCGCGGTGCTCGGCGGCTTCCGCTCCGACCCGCGAACCCGTGCCGAAGCAATGTCCCTGATCAAAGGAAAAGACTAACGAAAATTTGACTCGATCATAGGTCCTATAAGACCTATTCGACCTATTTCTTCTTCATTAATGAAAACCTTCTACGTCACGACACCAATCTACTACGCCAACAGCCTGCCGCACCTCGGTCATCTCTACACGATGATCGTCGGCGACACGATCGCGCGCGCGAAGAAGCAGCGCGGCATCGAAACTTATTTCCTGACCGGAACCGACGAGCACGGAATCAACATCGAACGCGCTGCACAGGAAGCCGGACGCACTCCGAAAGAACAGGCAGACTTCGTCGTCAGTTACTTCAAGGAGATGACGAGCAAGTTCAGTTTAGACACCGAACACGGCGGTTACGACATCTTCATGCGCACCACCGAGCCTTTTCACTACGAAGGCGTGAGCGAGCTGTGGCGCCAGGTTGCAAAAGCCAAAACTCCCAAAGGCAACGACGCGATTTACAAAGGCCACTACGAAGGCTGGTTCTGTGCCGCGTGTGCCGCTTATAAAACCGAAGACGAGTATCAGAAAGGTGATCCGCCGACCTGCCTCATTCACGACACGGCCCTCGATCGCGTTTCCGAAGAGAGCTATTTTTTCCGGCTCGCCGATTACGACGAAGCCCTCTTGTCCGTGTTTGAAACTCGGCCCGACTTCGTCAGGCCCGAAGCGCGAAGAAATGAAGTGATCAGTTTTGTCCGTGGCGGACTTCAGGATCTCTCGATCAGTCGTTTGCGAACGTCTGTGAGCTGGGGCGTGCCCGTTCCTGACGATCCTGCCCACACGATGTACGTCTGGTTCGATGCGCTCTCGAATTACATCACCGCCATCGGCTGGGGAAACAAGACGCGGGAAGAAGCAGTCGGCTTTGAAAAGTTCTGGCCCGCCTTGCACCTGGTTGGCAAAGACATTCTGCGTTTTCACGCGGTCTACTGGCCTGCGTTTCTGCTGGCGGCCGGGATTGAATTGCCGCGCGCGATCGTGGCCCATGGAATGTGGGTGGATCCGAACGGACGCAAGATGTCGAAGACACTGGGCAACACGATCAAGCTCGACGTACTTCACAAACACTTTTCGATCGATGCAATTCGCTATTTCTGTTTGCGCGAGATGGTGTTTGGACAAGACGGACGTTTTGGTTACGAGGGTTTGATCGATCGCGCAAACAGCGATCTTGCGAGTGGCTGGGGCAATCTCTCCAGCCGTACGCTCACGATGATCGCGCGTTATTGCGATTCGCGGATCCCTTCCGGGGTGATTCCTGAAGAGAAGTTGCTGCTGGCAAAGCGCACCGGAGTCGACACAGATGAAACCACGGTTGCAGGCTTCATCGAAACCGCCCGCGATCAGTTTCTGATGCACTTCGAGAACCTCGCATTCAGCCGTGCACTCGAGACGGCGTGGTCCGTGATCGCGCGCGTTGACAAGATGATCACCGACGCGAAGCCATGGGACCTCGCGAAAGACGAAAACCAGAAGCAAACACTCGGCGTCGTGCTTTATCGCGCCGCGGAGTCGCTAAGATGGTTGTGTGTTCTGTTGTTTCCGGTTATGCCGGAGGCGAGCCGTGCGATGTGGAACCAGTTGGGCCTCGAGGGTTCGCCCGGTCAGGTTAATCCAGCGGATCTGAAGTGGGGCGAGTTGAAACAAGGCGCGGCGATCGGCGACGTGCAGCCAATCTTTCCGCGAATCGACAAGGCGAAGACAATGGCTGAGATCAACGGTGAACAGGTGCAAGCGCCGGAACCGGAACCGGCGCCGCCGATGACGCACGCAACTGAAGCTGACGCAGTCGGCGTGACGAGTTTTATCGAGATCGACGACTTTGCGAAAGTGGATCTGCGCGTGGGCCAGGTGTTGTCTGCCGAACGAGTGCCGAAGGCTGACAAGCTACTGCTGATGAAGATCGACATCGGCGAAGAGCAACCACGACAGGTGCTGGCGGGAATCGCGCAATACTATGAGCCTGAAAAACTGATCGGTCGCAAGGTTGTTGTGGTTGCGAATCTGAAGCCGCGGAAACTGCGCGGGCTGGAGTCGCAGGGGATGGTCGTCGCGGCGTCCTACGGTGCGGAAGGACGTCCAGTGATCGCAACGTTCACCGAAGACGTTCCAAACGGCGCGCGCCTGAAGTAAACGGATGTTCATCGACTCGCACGCGCACATTGATGGCCCGGAGTTTGACGCCGACCGTGATGAAGTCATAGCGCGTGCACGAGCTGCGGGTGTGTCCATAATCCTAAACGTCGGCACGGGCGATCCGCACAGTGGTGCGTTCGAACGGGCAGTCGAGTTAGGGAAGCGACACGAGTCTGTTTACACCGCGATTGGCACACACCCACACGATGCTCGCCTCTACGATGATGCGGCTGAAGCTGGAATCAAAACACTGATAGAGAGCGAACGTGTAATCGCGTGGGGCGAGATCGGTCTTGATTTTCACTACGACAATTCACCACGCGATGTGCAAGTCGCGGTGTTCAAACGACAGCTTCGAGCGGCGCGCGAGTGCAACCTGCCGGTTGTCATTCACACACGCGAAGCAGAAGCTGAGACGATCGAGATCTTGAAGACTGATTACGACGGCGCTGAGCGTCGTGGAATTTTTCATTGCTTCAGCGGGAGCAGGGAACTGGCCGAACGCGCAGTTGAGTTAGGGTTTATGGTCTCATTCTCCGGGATCGTGACGTTCAAGAAAGCTGAAGAACTGCGCGAGACTGCGCGTGGGGTCCCGCTCGATCGGCTGCTGATCGAGACTGACTGTCCCTACCTGACCCCGATACCTTACCGCGGCAAACGCAACGAACCGGCTTACGTGGTTGAAGTCGCACGTTGTCTTGCGGGGCTTCACGACGTCGACCTCGAAGAGATGGCACGTATCACGACTGCGAACTTCAACGACTTCTTCCGTCTGAATAAAGCCGCAGATTAACGCGAATGAACGCAGATCTGTGTTCATTCGCGTTAATCTGCGGCTTTCTAACACTAAACCAAGCAAAGTCCTTTGTTATTTTGTGTGTTTTCGAGCATGAGATAACTTTCACATGCTGACGTTTTGATGGTATTCTTCAACCAATGGCGCAGCAGAATTCCTTTGATATCGTCTCCGAAGTCGACTCCGCTGAGATCGCAAATGCTCTCAATCAAACTCTCAAAGAAGTGCGCCAGCGGTTTGACTTCAAAGGAAGCACGGCCGACGTTGTGCTCGAGAAAACCGAGCTCGTCCTGACTGCTGAAGACGAAACCCGTCTACGCAACATGAACGATATTCTTCAGCAGAAACTCGTGCGGCGCGGGGTTCCACTGAAAGCGCTGAGCTACGGAAAAATTGAGCCTGCCGCCGGCGGCACCGTTCGCCAGCGCGCGCAAATTCAACAAGGCATTCCCCAGGAAAAGGCGAAAGAGGTCGTCAAGTTCATCAAGGACAGCAAGGTAAAAGTCCAGGCATCGATCCAGGGTGACATCGTACGCGTGTCCGGCCGCGACCGCGATACACTTCAAGACGTTATCGCCAGGCTGAAGGATAAAGACTTCGGCATTCACATGCAGTTTACAAACTATCGTTCCAACTAAAGCAGGCGCCATGACTATGTCAGGTCACACGATCGCGCTCGAAGAAGAGGTAAGAGTTACAGCTCGTCGGATCTTGAGCTTGATCTCGAACGAGCTTTTGCAGGTTGAGCTTGAATTCGAGCGCCAGGCGCGCTCCAACGTTCAGGTCATCAATTACCTCGGCGAATACCTGCGCGCGTCTGGCGGTAAGCGCGTGCGTCCTGCGCTCACAATACTTTCAAACTACGCTGTCGGCGGCGATGGCGCGCGTTACAACTCGATTCGCATGGCCACGGTGATGGAATTTCTCCACACCGCGACCCTGGTCCATGACGATATCATCGACAACGCGGACATACGCCGCAAACGGCCCACCGTCAACGCGCTTTATGGAAACGAGACTGCGGTGCTCATGGGCGACTGGCTTTACATGTCTGCGTTTGAGACCAGCCTCGCCGAAAGATCTCTGCCGATACTCGATATTCTCACGCGCGTGACCAGAAAGATGACTGAAGGCGAGTTGTTGCAGTTGACTTTCCTGGGCCATGCTGACGTTTCCGAGGCGCAGTATTTTGACGTGCTCAAACGCAAGACCGCGTACTTGTTCAGCGCGAGCTGCGAGATAGGCTCGATCCTGGGTGGGGCGACCGAGGAACAGCAGATCGCGTTGCGTGAATACGGTCTAAATCTCGGCACGGCTTTTCAGTTGATCGACGACTTGCTTGATTTCACTTCCAGCGAAGCCGCTTTAGGTAAGGCCGCCGGCGCGGATCTGTTAGGCGGAAAGGTCACGCTCCCGTTGATCTATTTGCGCGAGGCTGATCCGACGACACTCGAGACGATTCAAACCGTCTTGCGCGAGGGCAAGTACGCCTCAGTCGCGCAGCAGGATTTACTCGACGCACTGGATCGAACCGGTGCTCTGGAACGTGCGCGTGCGCGTGCTGACGAGTACGCTGAAAACGCCCGTGCCGCGCTCGAAATCCTCCCCGACTCCGACTACTCCGACTCGCTACGTACTCTCCCGGCCTACATCCTCAATCGCGATCGCTAAGCACAAAAAGATCCGTGCTTTCCGCGTCTATCTGTGGCACAATTTGCCGCTGATGGAACGGCCGAGCGAAAACCTTCTCTCACGTCTCGAACAAAGCCTGCGACAATCGCGCGCCGCACGAATGCATCTCGCTGCTCGTCTGCGGGAGCTGGAAGCCGAGGCCGACAGCGTTCGTGCTGAACTTGCCGAGATGGATACGCTTGCCAGCCAGACTGAAGCCGCCATCTACAGGCTGCTCTCTTCAGTGCTTGCTTCGGGAAACATCAATTTCGGTCTGCCGTCGGATGCCGAGCTGGAAGCCGCGATGCGCCAGTCGCCACCACCGGCGCGCCAGCAGGTGCCTGTCGAACGCCGTCCGCAGATCCCTACAGTACGCAATAACGTCGAAGCAATCAGTGATCGTTTCATGGACCGCACGATTCCGCAGGCAGTCACGCTCCTGCTGCGCGAAGAAGGCGGGCCGCTACACGTCAACGAACTCTATAACCGTCTGCTCGAAGGCGGCTTTAAGTTTACTGGTCAAAATCCCACGATCAGCGTTGCAGTTTCCCTCAATCGCAACTCCAGATTCCGCAAAGTGGCCCCGGGAACATTCGACCTCGTCATGCGCGACGCCTCCTCCAAGGCGTCCTAACCTTGGAGTGCGGCGGCCTGGCGCCGCTTTGTTATTCGATCATGCGTGAGCGAGTACTAAAGCGGCGCCAGGCC
>DASUPZ010000380.1:0-3583 GCA_036280855.1 Pyrinomonadaceae bacterium
GATCGAGTACCAAAGCGGCGCCAGGCCGCCGCACTCCAAGGAGACGCAAGCCATGGTAGACATCAAGCTCCTCGTCATTCAGATCTGCGTCATTCTGGTGGCGTCGTACTCTGCCGGCTGGCTGTTGAGCAGGTTTCGTCAACCGCAAGTCGTCGGTGAGATGGTTGCCGGTGTGCTGCTTGGTCCATCGTTGCTTGGCTGGCTCGCACCAGGATTCTTCGCCGCACTGTTCCCGCCGGAAAGCCTTGGCCCACTGTCCGTGCTCAGCCAGATCGGTCTATTGCTGTTCATGTTCATGATCGGACTGGAGCTCGATACGAAGAAGTTGCGCAAGTTGGGCCATGTTGCCGTAGTCATCAGTCATACCAGCATCATCGTGCCGTTTGCGTTGGGTGCGCTGCTCGCGCTTTTTCTGTTTCCCAAAGTGGCTGATGAAAGCCTGCCGTTTACGGGCTTTGTCTTGTTCATGGGCGCCGCAATGAGCGTTACCGCATTTCCGGTGCTGGCCCGCATTCTTGATGAAAGAAATCTGCTGGGCACGAAACTCGGAACTCTCACCATCGCATGTGCGGCGGTGGACGACGTGACTGCCTGGTGTCTCCTCGCGGTGATCATCGCGATCGTCAAGTCAGAAGTGAATCATCTTCCGCTTTGGCAGATGTTGCCGGGTGTGGTCGTTTATCTCGCCCTCATGCTTTACGTGATCAGACCGGTATTTCGAGAGCTGCTTGCTCGCGAGAGCGATGCTACGAAGAACGACAAGCTGATTGTTGTTTTGCTCGTGTGCATGTTGGCTTCGAGCTGGGCCACGGAGTGGTTGGGCATTCACGCGCTGTTCGGCGCTTTCTTCGCCGGTGTGATCGTGCCGAAGGAGAATGGCTTTACTGAGAACGTCCGCAGCAGATTGCAGCTTCCGGTTGTAGTGTTGTTGATCCCGCTCTTCTTTGCCTTCACGGGATTGCGCACGAGTATCGGTCTGATAAGCGGCTCCGAGATGATTCTGTATTGCGGGCTGGTGTTCCTGGTGGCAGTCGCCGGTAAGTTTGGCGGTTCGATGATCGCCGCGCGCGTGATGGGAACACCGTGGCGCGAGGCTGCGTCTATCGGCATTTTGATGAACACCCGCGGCCTGATCGAACTAGTGATCCTGAATATCGGTCTGGATATCGGCGTCCTCACGCGTCCGTTGTTCTCGATCATGGTATTGATGGCTGTGGGAACAACAGTAATGACAACGCCGCTACTGTCGCTGATTTATCCTGAGCAGGAAAAATCGCTATCGAAGCACGAAGCGATGAGTTTGAACGAACCTCACGCCCTGACCCCCTGACAAATCCCGCCACAGATCTTAGCGATCGGCGGTTCCAATAAACATTCCGGCTGGAGACTATAAAAATGAGACTCACAAGATCATTATCAACACCAGGCATCGCAAAACTCTGGTCCACCGTCGCTCTAGCAGTTCTGGTCGTCTCCGTCCCGGCTTACGCCCAGAATTCGATACGTTCTACATCGCCGGCCACCAATGACTGGCTGCAATTCCGCGGTCCAAACGGCACTGGCATAGCGGACGGTCCAACTCTACCTACGGAATTTGGACCAACGAAGAATCTCGCCTGGAAAGCATCGGTACCGTTCGGGCGTTCATCGCCGGTGATCACGGCTGATCGCGTTTTCCTGACGGCGAGCGAAGGTGACAAACTCGTCACACTCGCGCTCGATCGAACAACAGGAAAGTTGTTGTGGCGGCGTGAAGTTCTCCGCGCGCGCCACATGCCCATCTACAAGGCTAACGACGCTGCCTCGCCAACTCCGGTGAGTGATGGGAAGAACGTCATCGTCTTTTTTGCCGAGTTAGGTCTCATCAGTTATGGACCGGATGGAAGCGAGCGTTGGCGCGTACCGTTAGGACCGTTCAGTAATTTCTACGGTATGGCCGGCTCGCCGGTGCTCGCGGGAAACACGGTGGTGCTTGTGGCCGACCAGCGGGCAAACTCGTTCATCCTTGCCGTTGATGCGCGAAACGGAAAAGTTCTCTGGAAGAAAGACCGTACGAATTACGAAGGCTTTTCTACTCCGGTTGTCTACACACCCAAAAACACGCCGGCACAACTCCTGGTCTTGGGTTCAAACACGCTCGATGCCTATTCGCTCGATAAGGGAGAGCGATTGTGGTGGGTCACGAACCTGGGAGCATATCCGAAGGGAGTGCCCGCTATTAGCGGCGACATAGTTTACGTAAACGGCGAAGGCGCCGATGAACCGTTTTTACCGCCATACGACGACAGCCTGAAGAAATACGACAAGGACAACAATCAACGACTCCAGCTCGACGAGATGAAGTCTGATCCGTTTGCGGAGCACTTCGGCTGGATGGACCGCAACAGCGACGGCTATCTCGACCGCGCGGAATACGATTTCGCTCGCACCACTACGGGCTCTTCGGGACACGGTATTAAGGCTATCCGGCTGGGTGGCAGCGGTGATCTCACACCGACGAACGTTGTCTGGCGACTCACGAAATCCTATCCGAATGTTCCCTCCCTCCTCGTCTATCGTGACGTGATGTACTTAATGAAAGAAGGCGGCATCGTCACGAGTGTAAATCCCGCGACTGGAGAGGTTTTGAAAATGGGCCGCACGCCTGAGGCGCTCGAAGGATACTACGCGTCGCCGGTAGCGGCCGACGGAAAGATCTTCATGGTAAGTGAAAGCTGCAAGGTGACGGTGCTTAAAGCAGGCGCCCAATGGGAAGTGCTCGCAACGAACGACCTTGACGAAGAGTGCTGGGCCACCCCGGCAATCGCCGGCAATAGTTTAATTATTCGCACGCGCGGTTCGTTGTATTCCTTCGCGCATGGCACGAAGGTGGCCGTGGGCCACTAGTCATAGCGAGCGGCTGCCGAACGAGCAATCCGGGAGAAGACAGCTCTTTGAATCGCGAATATTAGGAGGTCTTCATGTTGCCCTGGGCTTTTAATCCTCAGCTTCTGGTTGATGGTGTACTGAACGTTGTTTGGATCCTGGTGGTTGTGAGCGGGGCGGTGATGGCGCTTTTACTCCTCGTCAGCCTGGTCCATTCAATTAACCTGGGTAGGAAGAGAAGAATGATCGGAGGGAGTGATCATGATGAAAAGATTTCACGGGAAAGTCGCTTTCGTTACGGGGGGAACGACCGGGATCGGGCTTGGCATCGCGCGCGCTTTCGTAACTGAGGGAGCCCGCGTCGTGATTGTCGGTCGCAACCCGGCCAAAGGTGAGGCTGCGCTCGCCGAGTTGCGTGCAATGGACGGCGACGTGCGCTACATCTCCGCCGATGTCGCCGATGCTGCCGACCTCGAACGTGCAGTGGCGGAGACTGTCAAGACCTATGGGAGGCTCGACTGCGCGATCAACAACGCTGTGAACAGCCAGTACAACCAGGACCATCTACCCACTCATGAAGGGTCGATCGAGGCGTACGACGGCTACATGGCGGTCCTGGTACGCGCTGTCTGGGTTGGTATGAAGTATCAACTGCAGCAAATGATGAAGCAGGGAAGCGGCACAATCGTGAACACCGCGTCGGTCGACGCGCTACGTT
>DASUPZ010000381.1:0-5772 GCA_036280855.1 Pyrinomonadaceae bacterium
ATCGCTGGGGATTAACTGCGTGCCGCAATTACCGCAAAAGTGTTCACCAGGGGAAACGCGGGCACCGCATGCGTTACACTCAGACATTTATTTCACAATGTGGAAGCGCAGGAATGTTTTGCCTACGATGATTTCGTCTCCGTCACATAGCGCCTGGCGCTGTCCAGGGGGCAATCTCTTGCCGCGGTTAATAAACGTGCCGTTCGTAGAGCCGAGATCTTCGACAAAATACTGGCCATTACTCAGGGTGATCCGGGCGTGACGACGTGAAACCTTGGCCTCTGGATCGTCGGTGTCCAAATCAACGTCGGGAAAGATTCCACCGTCAGCGTCCCAACGCCCGATTTGAGATTCAACATCACTCAACATAAACTGCTTCCCGCTCGAGCGACCTTTCTCGATGACGAGGCGCGCGTGCGGCTTCGCAGTTGATCGCGCGGCCGGAAACGTCAGGCCTGCCGAAACGCGACCACCGGCAAATTCCGGACTCGGGTTCGGCGCAGGAGCGTGATTGCCGTTACTCCCGTGTGCAGGCCGGTTCTGGAACGGGGATGGACGGCCGTTGGGCCTGAGGGGCGCACCACACTCGTCGCAATACTGCGAGCCATCAAGGTTTTCTGTTTTGCACCGATCGCAGGTAATCATCGTCGATAAAAAAGCAAATCATTTTAGCGCGAAACACATTCCACGCGCCAACGCATCATACAGGATGGAATCATGGATGTTGGTCCCGGAGGGACCGGATGTTTATAGATCCGTTAAATTAAGTAATCGGGCTCCAGCGGAGCCCTATGTTCTTCGCGACATGTCGCTCCTACGGAGCGAGATAGCTTTTTTCAGGAGACTATAAACATTGGGCTGCTCTGCAGCCTTAAGACATGTGTTAACGGAGTGTCGGTATGAAACGTCTCGTACTTATGGCCCGATGACAGTTTGCGCTTAATTGAAACAGTTTGGTAACGTTTCACGTAGAAGCTACTTCTCATGAATTTTAGGCCCCGGTAGAAGGAACTCAAAGATGGCAGTTAGTCGCAAAAAGAAGATTATTATCGGCGTTGTTGTGGTCGCTGTGCTGGCGATTGTAGTCATCGTCAGTGTGATCGCCAGCCGCAAGGAAGAGCCGGAAGTTATCACGGTGAAGCTCGACGTCAGACCTGAGCTCAAGCAGACCGTGACGGCGTCAGGCGAAGTGCGCCCGATACGCTATATTAAGCTCACGAGCGAGGTGCCGGGCCGCATTGAGGAGATCTATGTGACCGCGGGCGACATGGTCACCAAGGGTAAGCCGCTCGTCCGCGTCGATCCCACGCAGTTGCAGTCGAACCAGGAAGCCCAGTGGGCCGCCACCCAGGCGTCGCTCAACGACGTGCAGAACGCCCGCAATGCCGTCACTTCGGCGCAGCAATCACTGGTCGTCGCCGAATCTGCAGTTGCCGCCGCACGCCAGCAGGTCGTCGCAATGCAGACGAACGTCGACAGAGCCCAGGTTGAACTCAACACTGCCCAGCGCGAACTTAAACGTTATACGGAACTGATCGAATCAGGTGTTGCGTCCAGGGTCGAGTACGACAATGCTCGCGACCGCTTCGAAACAGCAAAGATCGCGGTAGAAACCGCGAAGGCGAATCTCGAAGCCCAGAAGATCGCGGTGAACGAAGCTACTGAACGGGCCAATCAACAACGAATCGCGGTCAAAGAAGCACAAACGAGTATCAAGTCGTCAGAGATGCGCGCCAGCCAGCAGCAGGCGATGTTGCGTGGGCAAACAAGCCAGCGTTCGAAGGCAACGCAGTTGTCGCCATTGAATGGTGTTGTCGCCGATATTCCGACGCGCGTCGGTGAGTTTGCCGTGGCCGGTCTTTCGACAACGCCATTGATGACGATTGCCGACATGTCGCAGATCAACGTCGAAGTCAACGTTGACGAAACCGAAATCAACAACGTGAAAGTGGGCCAGGAGGCGAAGGTCAAAGTCGACGCGCTCGGCGATAAAGAGATCAAAGCCGTCGTCACGCAGAAGAACCCGCTTGCGATTTCGAAGTCTGACGTGACCGGTGGTTTGTCAAACCGCGTCAATGTTCAGGAAGCGAAGGAATTCAAAGTCACACTCGAACTGAGAGAGTTGCCGGAAGACGTTACGCTTGCACTACGTCCCGGAATGAGCTCGACGGCGACGATCACGACCGACACAAAGAGCAACGTGCTTGCAGTGCCGCTCGAAGCGATTGTTGAAAGAGCGCCGCAGGGCGCGAACGCACCGGGAGGCGCTCCCGGCGGAAACGGCGTGGCGACTGCAACACCGGCGCCGGGCGGCGAGAAGCCGAAAGCGCAAAAAGGTGTCTACCTGCTCGAAGGCAACAAGGTGAGGTTCATCGAAGTCACAACCGGCATCACGGGTGAAGCCGACATCGAGGTCACCAGCGGTGTCAATAAAGACATGGAGGTCGTGCGCGGGCCAAGTCGCGTGTTGAAGACGCTGAAGGACGGTATGACTGTCAAACGTCAAACGCGCAAACCGGGTAACACCAACAACGAGGGCTAGATGAGCGACGCTACTCTTACGATTTCGCCACCGGAGATCGATGTAAGACCGACCAGAGAGTTTGACGGGCATGATCCGTCGATGCTCATCTCGATGCGTAACATCTGGAAGACGTACCAGATGGGAACCGAGTCGGTGCACGCTCTGCACGGCGTCTCGTTTGACATTCCGCGCGGTGAGTACATCGCGATCATTGGTCCATCGGGGTCGGGCAAGTCGACCCTCATGAACCTGATCGGCTGTCTCGACACGCCGACGCAGGGTGAATACTGGCTTAACGGCAAAAACGTCTCCGAGATGGATGACGACGAACTTGCGCGCATCCGCAATCAGGAAGTCGGATTCGTTTTTCAAACGTTCAACCTGCTCGCGCGGGCCACTGCGCTTCACAACGTCGAACTGCCGCTGATCTACGGCGGCGTGGGCGCATCTCAACGGCACGAGATGGCGAAGAAAGCGCTGACGTCAGTGGACCTTGCGGATCGCATCACACACAAGCCAAACGAACTCTCCGGCGGTCAGCGCCAACGTGTGGCAATTGCGCGCGCGCTCGTGAACCATCCTTCAATCCTGCTGGCCGACGAGCCGACCGGCGCACTCGATTCACATACCAGCATGGAGATCATGGACCTTTTCGAGCGTCTCCACTCAGAGGGCAACACGATCATCGTGGTTACGCACGAGCACGACATCGCCGAACGTGCCCACCGCGTTGTCTCAATTCGTGACGGTATGATCGAGAAGGACGAGCGAATCAAGTAGGGCCGCCAAAAGGCACAAGATTCACAAATATGATTTTGTGCTCTTTGTGCATTTTTGAGGCAAACAAATGTTCCTCCACTTCGCGGCTACCTGGGAAGCTTTTCGAGTTGCCACCGCGAGTCTGCGTGCAAACAAACTTCGAACAGCGTTGACCCTCATGGGTATCGTTGTCGGGGTTACCGCCGTAATTGCCGTTGTCACGATCATCAAGGGACTGGACCAGACAGTCGCCCAAACTTTCTCTTCGCAAGGTTCCACAGTCTTCACCATCTCGAAGGCTCCGCTAATCATTAAGTCGCGGGAAGAATTCGTCACATTCAACAAACGCAAAGACGTCACGCATGAAGATGCGGAGGCGATTGCGCGGCTGTGTCCCGCCTGCTGGCGAGTGGGCATCGCGGCGAATGCGATCGAGACGATCAAGTATGCGGATCAGAAAGCTGAGAATGTTCGCATACGCGGTGTGGATCCGATCACGATGTTTGATATCGACGGCGTGTCGGTACAGGTGGGCCGGATTTGGAGCGAAACCGAGGGAGCGTCGGGCCGCGAGATTTGCGTCATCGGTCCTGACATGCTGAAGAACCTGTTTGGGGATGCACCTGCGGACAGGGCAGTTGGGCAGGAGATTCGCATCGACGGGCGGCCGTACCTGGTTCTTGGCGTGCTCGAGCCGCTTGGTTCGATCTTTGGCTTCTCGCGCGACAACGTGGTCTACATTCCGTATTCCACTTATCAAAAGGCCTACGGCGGCAGGCGTTCTTTGATCGTGTTCGTTCAGGTGCCGCAGGCCGAGCAACTCGAAGGCGCGCAGGATCAAGTGAAGACCATCATGCGAAACCGCCGTCACACGACCAGCAACAGTGAAGACGAAGGTTTCGCCCTCGAAACGCAGGACGTGTTTCTGAATCTCTACGGTGCGGCCACATCGAACATCTACATCGTCACGATCGGTGTCGCAGCAATCTCGCTTGTGGTCGGCGGGATCGTGGTGATGAACATCATGCTCGTGTCAGTTACTGAACGAACGAAGGAGATCGGAATTCGCAAGGCGATCGGCGCGCGACGTAAAGATATATTGACGCAGTTTTTGATCGAGGCGGTGATGGTGACTGCGATTGGCGGCGCGATCGGAGTAGGCACGGGGTTTGGACTTGCGTATGTGATTTCGGCGTTGATCGGGTTTCCGTTGCTTGTGAGTGTTGCGTCGGCGGTGTTGGGTGTGGGCGTGTCGTCGGTTGTGGGGATTGTGAGCGGCTTATGGCCGGCGTGGCGCGCCGCAAAGCTCGACCCGATCGAGGCATTACGCGCCGAATAGGTCCTATTAGGACCTATACGACCTATATTTTCCTATGCGACTCGACGACATTAAAGAATCTGCGCTGATGGCGGTTGACACGTTACGTGCCAACAAGCTGCGCTCTGCCCTCACGATCCTCGGCGTCAGCGTCGGCGTCGTCACAGTCATCTTCATGGTGTCGATCATTCAGGGCCTCAACAAAGCTTTCGCCGATCAGATCGAATCCCTCGGTTCCAACACGATCTTCGTCTCGAAATTCGATCCCGCCTTCGGACGTCCGCCTGGACCAGAAGAGATACACCGCAAAGACGTCACTATGGAAGACGTCGAAGCTCTCCGCACTGAAGCTCCATCGATCGTTGGCGTGTCGCCGATTCATCGCCTGCTGGCGGCGACCATCAGATACCAGGACAAACAGACTGATACGCCAATCCTTCTCGGCGTCACGCCTTCTTACGAGTTTGTTCACACGCAATACGTCGCCAGCGGCCGCTTCATCAACGACGTTGACATGCAGGACCATTCGAACGTCGTGATCATCGGCGTCGACGTCAAGCAGGCGCTGTTTCCTTACGAAGATGCGGTTGATAAGGAAGTCAGGATTGAAGGCAACCCGTTTCGAGTAATCGGCGTGATGGAGCCACTCGGCAATTTCTTCGGGCAGTCGCGCGACAACTCGATCTTTATTCCCATAACCACTTTCAACAAGTACTATCCCGATCGCCCGTTTCCCGAAGTCGTGTTTTTCGTGATCGTGCGGCCGCGTTCGCGCGCGTTTGTGAAACCCGCAATCGATGAGATTACGGATATTCTACGGCGGCGACGTCGCGTTCCGCAGGGCGCGCCGAACAACTTCGGGATCTCGTCACAGGATTCGTTGCTCGACGTTTACAACCAGTTGACCGGGGCAACCGCACTCGTGCTGACGTCCATCTCTTTCGTGGCGCTGATGATCGGCGGTATCGGCGTGATGAACATCATGCTGGTATCTGTGACGGAGCGAACGAAAGAGATCGGCGTGCGCAAAGCAGTGGGAGCGACAAAGCTGAACATCCTGTCGCAGTTTCTAATCGAAGCCGTGGTGTTGACGGCGATCGGCGGCCTGGCGGGCCTTGCCGTGGGTGAGGTGGCGAGTTTGTTGATGAACAAATACTCGCCTCTGCCTGCG
>DASUPZ010000382.1:0-7787 GCA_036280855.1 Pyrinomonadaceae bacterium
CTATTACGTTTCAAAACTGGCGCGCGACTCGGGCACAATCGTGGTCCAGGTGGGTGAAGGCTCTGACGAGATCTTCAGTGGTTACGACAACTACGTCCGGCACCTGCGCATTTACGAGAACTTCTGGCGACACGCCGAAGCGCTTCCGCTTTCGTTGCGCCGCGCGATCTCGAATCTTTCTCGGCCGGCACTCGAGGCGACGGGCAGAAAGCGCGCGGCGATCGAGTTGATTCGACGGCTTGGGGCGAATGAACCGCTGTTCTGGGGCGGCGTGGTGGTCTATGACGAGACGTTCAAGCCGCGCGTGCTTTCGAAGCAGGTGCGAGAACGTTTGAACGGGCTTTCGTCGTTGCGCGTTGTCGAGTCGTATCTCAAGCACATCGAGCACGAGCGTCCAGATGCCGATTTTCTAGCGCGCATGACGTATCTCGAATTGAAACTGCGGCTGCCGGAGTTGCTGTTGATGCGCGTGGACAAGATCACGATGGCGACGAGCGTCGAGGCGCGCGTGCCGTTTCTCGATCATCACCTGGTTGAGTATGCGCTGTCGCTGCCGCGCGCGTTGAAGGTCGAAGGTGCGAGTGGGAAGCACATACTCAAACGCGCGCTCGAAGACGTCTTGCCGCACGACTTGTTGTACGAGCGGAAGCGAGGCTTTGGCGCGCCGGTGCGCGAGTGGTTTCGGGAAGGACTGGGCGGGTGGTTTGATGATCACTTGATCAACTCGCCGATGCGTCGCAGAGATTTGCTGGATTATGCGTTTGTGAGTCGCATGCTCGACGAGCATCGACAACGAAAGAAGGATTGGGGATTTCATCTGTGGGCATTGCTCAATCTCAGCTTGTGGTACGAACGCTGGATCGATGCTTGACAGGATTTCATGATTTTCATGATTGACAAGATTCAAATCCTGTCAATCTTGAAAATCCTGATAATCATGTCCAGTTTTTCCAAACAAGTGACCTGGACCTTTGCAACGCGCCTGCTGATGATTTTCAACAGCGTCGTTGCGGGGATCATTGTCGCGTGGTGGCTGGGCGCGGAGGGCGTCGGACAGTTGGCGGTCATCAACGTCACGATCGCTACGATCGTCCAGCTCGCCAGTTTCGGACTCCCTTCTGCAAACACCTACTTCATCGCACAGGACCAGGAACGAACTCGCACCGCCGCGATCAACTCACTGGTTTTCGCCCTCCTCACGGGCACAACTCTCGCGCTCGCAGTCGCCGTGCTGGCATCATTTCGTCCTCAGTTATTCGGTCTGGTTTCGCCGGAGTTGATTCGCATTGCATCGATCTCAATTCCTTTTCAACTGATTAGTTTGATCGGACTGAACATCCTGTTAGCGATCGGAAAAGTAAAACAGTTCAACTTGCTCGATCTCGCAGGTCAATCGTTTGTGCTCATCAACGCCCTGCTTGCCCTCATCCTTTTCAACCGCGGACTGGAAACACTCGTCACCCTCAACACCGCCGCAAGCATCATCGTCAGCATTGCGATCGCAACGCTACTCGTGATCGCAGCGCGCACGCTGCAAGCGTCAGAGTGGCGGGCTGACCTCGCCTTCCTGCGTCGCATGATTGGATACGGACTCAAGTTTCACGTTTCGATCCTCGCGGGCGCGATCATCCTGCGTGCCGATCTGCTGGTGGTGAATCATTTCCGCGGCGCCGGCGAAGCCGGTGTCTACAGTGTCGCTTCACAATTCGCGATGATGCTGATGCTGCTGCCCGGCGTAATTGCGACGCTGCTTTTTCCACGGGTCACTGCCGAGCAGGACGCGCGCGGCGAGACGACATGCCAGGTCACACGCCAGACCACGCTCATCATGTTCGTCTGCTGCCTGGCGGCGGTGCCGTTTAGTTTGCTGCTGCCCGTGATGTATGGTGCTGAATTTCGCGATGCGACGTGGCTGCTGTTGATACTTTTGCCCGGCGTGTATCTCATCAGTCTCGAATCCGTTCTGGTCCAACATTTCAACGCGCTTGGTTTGCCGGCGGCGATTCCGCTCTACTGGCTCATTACCCTCGTGCTCAACCTCATTCTCGTCTTCGCGCTCGTGCCGAAGTTTGGCGCGCAGGGCGCCGCCATCGCGTCGACGATCAGCTACGCCGCGATCTTCGCGCTCGTTGCGCGTCACTTCCACACCAGCACCAGACGATCTTTCGCGGAAGTCTTCGTCCGCAAGGGGGTGCGCGGATGAAAGTCGTTCTGCTGGCTCTCAGCGGCGATTTGTCGCACTGTTACGACAAACTGGCGCAGCTTTTCCCCGGCTCTTCCATCGAGCTTATTTCGCGGGCGGAGTTTGAAACCGGCAGTCACTTGAAACGACTCAAGTCGCTGCGTGCGTTACGTCCAGACGTGCTGGCAATTGCAACGGAGCGACTGCCGTGGCAGCGTGGACAGAACCTGTTCATGGTGTTTGGAGCGCTCGCAGGCGCGCGCGAAGTGCTGATGATCGATGGTCATGGCGGGTTGATCCGGAGATCGAGATCGAATGTTTTGCTGGGAGCGCCAGGGAGGTTGAGTCGAGAGACGCTGACGGCTGCGAATGACGTCGCAGTGTCGCGGCGTGAGTTGGTGAAGTTAGAACAGGAAGTGTTAAGGCATTCAGGGTGGGACCAAAGCGGCGACAAGTCGCCGCACTCCAGGGAGGCGCCGCACTCCAGGGAGACGCCGCATACCAGGGTGCGTGTTGTTTATCTGAGATCCACGCCTGGGCCGGGGACGCAGGCGGGCGGAGCGGCGAGTCATATCAAGGGCGTGGTGGATGCGCTCGAAGCGTTGGGAGTTGAGGTTGAGATCATCAGCAACGATCTAATTGCCGGCATCGATCATTCGGAAGATCGGTTTACGGTGATTCCACCGCAGCCGGGTGGAGGCACGCGCGCGCTTTTCGATATTCATAACAACCTCGTGTTTACGCGCGGCAGTGTGCCGCTGGTTGAACAAGCGCGGCCGGATTTTATTTATCAACGCTACGCGCGGTTTAGCTGGGCCGGCGTTGTTGCTTCTTTGCGCGCGAAGCGGCCCTTGTTTCTCGAGTACAACGGTTCCGAAGTTTGGGTTGGACGCCACTGGGACCGCGTCGGCAGTCTCGATCTGCTCGAGCGATACGAACGATTGAACCTTGACGCAGCCGCGCGTATTTTTGTCGTTTCAGACGTTGAGCGCCGGAATCTCGAAGCCCGCGGCGTCCGGGCTGAGAAGATCGTTGTTAATCCGAATGGCGTCGCTGTCGAACGCTTCAGGCCGGGCGCAGGTGGTGCCGATGCGCGACGTGAGTTAGGGATTGGGGATACGGATATAGTTGCGGGGTTTGTCGGCACGTTTGGACCATGGCACGGCGTAGAGAAGCTGGCTGAGGCGATCAAAACGATCGCGGATGACGAGCGTGCGCGGTTTTTGCTGGTTGGAAAGGGGAGCTTGTACCCGCAAGTCGAGAAGCAACTGGAGGCTGAGACGCGCGCGGGCAGAGTGATCTTCACCGGTGCAGTTGCGCACGGACGAGTGCCTGCGTTGCTCGATGCTTGCGACATACTCGTCGCGCCTCACGTTCCGCTCGCCGATGGCAGTGAATTCTTTGGTTCGCCAACGAAGATTTTTGAGTACATGGCGATGGGGAAAGGGATTGTTGCCAGCCGGTTGGGACAGATCGGTGAGGTGCTGAGTGATGGCGAGACGGCGTTGCTGGTTGAGCCAGGCGACGTTGGGGAGCTTGCAGCAGCGATAGAGAAGTTGATTAGGGATGATGAGTTGAGAAGACGATTGGGGACGAAGGCGCGTGAAGTTGCGGTGCAGAACCATACGTGGGTGCACAATGCGCGACGTGTGTTAGAGGCTTATCAACAGTTGACAGGATTACATGATTGAAAAGATTTACATGTAAATCATGAAACGACTCGCGATCCTACTGACGCTATTGCTGATGGCGATTAGCGTGCGTGTCCTCACGCTGCAATTCATGCGCGCACACCTGAATGATCCCGCATGGTTCCAAACCGGCTCGTATGCAAAATTCGATCGCCAGGCTCGCGCCATCCTCGACGGCCGCCAGCATCTCTTCTGGATCGACGATCCCGCGCGCACAGACCTGGTCCAGTATCCACCCGCATTCCCTGCACTCGTCGCATTGATCTACAAAGCCACCGGCAACCACTCTGCTTATTCCGCGCAGATCGTTCTCTGGCTCGCTGATCTGTTCATATCGTTCTTTTTAATCAGCGGCATCTGTGTTACGGCTTTTGGCCCGCGTGCTGCGATCGCAGCCGCCTTTTTGCTGGCCCTTTCGCCACTCTTCGCAATGTACGGCGCCTATCCCTCCGCCGACCTACCCGCAACGTGGTTTGTGCTCGGCGGCGTGTGGTTGCTCGTGCTTGCCTTCCAACGAAAAAAACTCTGGCTCGCGATCGCTGCCGGCGTCGCACTTGGAATCGCGTGCTGGCTGCGTGTCAATCCCCTCTACTTGTGTGTAGGCTGGGCCATTGCGTTGTTCGTGTTGGTCCAATCCACGTGGCGCACACGTGTAAAACTCGGCGCGGCTACCCTCGCAGCCACCATCGCAGTGATCTCTCCGATCGTGATCCGCAACTACATCGTCTTTCCCGACTTTACGCCGACCGGAGGAACAATCGGAGTCAACCTCTGGGAAGGTCTCGGCGAAACCGAGCTCGGCAGGGCCAACGGCTTTCAGTTCGGCGACGACGCGCTGCTCGAATACGAGCGGCAAAAGTATGGATTGCCGCAAGACATGCAGCTCGATCTCCAATTACCTGACGGCCTTCGCCGCGAGCAGGAACGCACCCGCGAGTCACTTGCGTTTATCAAACAACACCCGGTTTGGTATCTCGGCGTGATGGCCGGCCGGATGTGGGGCATGCTGAAGGTGGCAGGCGATCCGGTGCCGTATTCCGGCGGGAGCGGTATCAACGTGACGAGTCGAAAGTGTCTCCCACCGCAATGGCAATCGGGCATTGTCGCCGTTGGCGTCAATGCCCTGGGCATGATTCAGAGCGTCGTCAGGTACCTGTTTCTGCCCCTTGCTGCCTTTGGGATCTACGTCGGCGTGCGACGGGATTGGCGGGTGAGCCTGTTGCTCCTGGTGACGGTAGTTTATTACCTTGTTCCAGGCACGGCAGCGCACACCGAGATTCGTTACATACTGCCGATGCACGGCGTTTTAATCGTATTTGCGGGCGCCGCGGTGGATTACATCGTTCAGAAGATCCGCGTCATCCGTGTTTAATTGGTGATGGACACACACACCTATCCCATTCTCTTTACCGTGGAGCAGTCGCACTGGTGGCACACCGGGCGACGCAAGATCATCGCTGGGTTTGTCGAGGAGATCTGCCGGCGTGTGACCGATCGGCGCCCGCGAATACTCGACGTTGGCTGTGGAACGGGCGCAAACCTGTTGATGCTTTCGAAATACGGCGATGCAGAGGGCGTTGATATCTCTGAAGATGCGCTTACGTTTTGCCGCGATCGTGGGCTCGACAAAGTCCGGCTTGGCGCTGGTGAAGAATTACCGTACGACGACGGCACTTTTGATCTCGTGACTGCGCTTGACGTTGTCGAACACATGGACAACGACCTTGCCGGGTTGAAAGAAATGCGGCGAGTGCTGCGTCCGGGTGGGCACGTGTTGTTGTTTGTGCCGACGTTTATGTTTTTATGGGGCTTGCAGGACGACGTCAGCCATCACCGGCGACGTTATCGTTTGTCGGAACTCCGGCGCGTGCTCGAAGAAGCGGGATTCGAGATCGAGCGCACGACCTATGCGAACATCACGTTTTTCTTTCCGATCCTGCTGATCAGGCAGTTGATGCGCGTGACGGGGATCAAGGCGGAGAGCGAGAACAACATAAACGTCAGTGCGTTTAATGGAGTGCTCGGCAAGTTGCTTGGCGCCGAGAGCTTGCTGCTCAGGTATATGAATTTGCCGTTCGGAGTTTCCGGGTTGTGTGTGGCGCGAGTGAAAAGTTAGCCGCGGATTACACGGATGAGAACGGGTACATGAGGAACAGGAAATTTGCGAGTGCAAGTGCCGCGACGAATATGGCGGTGAATTTTCCTGCCGGCCTGTTCGTAAAAGAAGCAAGGGCCAACGCTATCAGGATGATAAGTGCAGGCAGGTAGAACAGCCGGTAAAACGTGTTCTGCGGCAGCCAGAAAAAGAGAAATACGAGATACAGACCCGTCCACAACAGCGACAGCAGTAACACACTTTTCTGCCGCGTACCCAGGTGCATTTCGCGAACCCACTGAAGACTTACGATCCGCCGGGCGTTCCGCAACGCGTGAAATATAAGCAAAGCAACGGCGGCTGTAAGGGCCGGCAGGAGCACGATCACGAACGGGTTGATGAGTCCACGCAGTAAGTTGAACCTGCCTCCGAAGAAAAGCCGCGCGTGTCCACGCAGTGAATACAAAAGGTTGGACCACATATCAAACCTGAGATCGGCATCGGGCGAAAACGAGGCGGTCCAGCGAAGTAATGTCACCACGTCAGACTTACCTGACGCTAAATAGAACAAATAAGCGTAAGCCGTTACGATCAGAACGAAAGCGACGCCGCCAAACGACAGCACACGCAGCGCCCGGTGCCGGAACGACACCGCCCCGTCCTGCAGGTAAAGCCCCAGGGCCAACACCGGAAACATCACGATTGCCAGTTGATGAAAGGCCATGCTGATGAAGAATATGAAGGCGAGCAGCAGTGGCCGGGGTTTTCGATCGGGCAGCACGAGGTAAAAACTCACCAGCATGAACAGCACACTCGGAATGTAAGCATTCCCATCCGTCGAAAACTTCCACCACGTCGCGGAAAATGCAAACAGCAGCGTCATGCAGGTTGAGAGATAAACTGATCGCAGCGTTTCTCTGAGTATGAGAAACAACACGGCGGCGCAAGCTGTGCTGAGCAGGCTGCTGAGGATCTGGAGCGCCTTCATTGCGCTGATGTCGAAACCCAAATTCGTAAGGAGCTTGTAAAACAGGTAACCGGCGAAGTTGTAGATGAGATGATTCGGGTGGACCAGGGATGGCTGCAAGCTCGAAACATCCTCGATGGTTTTGGCAAACGTTATGGCGTCCCAGTAGTAAACTTTCGTTGGGAACGCGAGATAGATAAGCGCTATGAAGATGAAAATGAGCCGGTGCATGCTTAGACAGGATTACAGGATTTGCAGGATTTTCAAGATTGATCTGTAAACCTGTAGAATCTTGAGAATCTTGTTCAGCGATCGTTCGATAATCTGCTTTGGCGGCGAAGACTGGTGGTATCACCACCCGCATTCCAAGGCCCACCTCATGCGCAAGTTCGCGCGTGCGGGAAACAAAGTCATCTTCGTCAACTCGATTTCGATGGGCCTGCCCAGCCTGGGCCACAAAGATCTCCTGCCACGAATAAAACGCAAACTCGGCAGTTACTCAAAGCTCGCACGACAAACGAGCGAAGGCATCACAGTCGTGTCGCCCGCGAGTTTACCGTTTTTTGGCTCAGCAGCGGCGCGCAAAGTTAATCGCCATTTGCTGGGGACGCAGATCAGGCGTCTGGCGCGCGGTCGCGGACTGACAAACCCGATCTTGTGGATCGCGATTCCGACTGCCGCCGAGATGATCGGGACACTTGGCGAATCAGTAGTGGTCTATCAGGTGTCAGACAAGTATGATGCGAACACGATGGATCATGCTACCGATCCGGCAACGATACGCAGGCTTCACGAACATGCCATCGACGCCGCCGATCTCATCTTCTACTCCGGTCGAAAACTTTTCAACGA
>DASUPZ010000383.1:0-8671 GCA_036280855.1 Pyrinomonadaceae bacterium
AAGGTCTGCATACGAACCTTGAACAGCGGCTCCGATGTCTGCGGATGCAGCAGGGCTCCCATTCATCAAGGTGTTCTGCGCACTGCCCGACACGGCTGCGAAGATCACCAGTGCAAAACTCAAAAAGATGTTTACTCGTGCTCTCTTGTAATTTCGACTTCTATTCATCACTTCTTTTTCTCCAAAAATCTTCACTCTGAAACAAGCGCAGATTATAAAGGTTGACTTTGGATTCAGAGAAACCCTGTTCGGTTTACCGCCACAAAAAGGCATAAGAACGCACAAACCATATATTGTGCCTTTTGTGCTTCTTTGTGGCTTTGAAGCGTGTGCTATACTGCGCGCGTCAAACGCCAGTTAAACACTGGGATCATTCAGCACGATTGCCAGCAGACTCGTGATTTCGCAGCCTGTACGCCGTTCGCCCCCGGTTCCAACCAAAATACGGCAACAGTTCGAGGTAGAACCCTGGTGCATGGGATAGAAATTTCCAACGGCCACGAGGACAATTCCGTGCTTATCGTCAACGATGAGCCCGATCAGTTAACTCTGATGAGCTCCTTGTTGCACAAAGCCGGCTATTCCGTCCTCACCGCAGAAGACGGTTCCAAAGGGCTCGCGCTCGCCAGAAGCGAGCGGCCCGATCTCGTGATCAGCGATGTCACGATGCCAAACATGGACGGCCTCGAATTTTGCCGCGAGATCCGCGCCGACTCCGAGTTGAAAACGATCCCGATCCTGCTCGTCAGCGCGCTGCAAAAAGATACGGAGAGCGTCGTGGCCGGACTCCAGGCAGGCGCCGACGATTATCTGGAGATTCCGTTTGACTCAACCCGCCTGATCGCAAAGGTGTCGCGACTGCTTGAACGCTCGCAGCTCGAAGCCAGTTATCGCGACCTCGTCGAACAAGCAAGCGACATGATCTTCACCCAGGATCTCGGCGGGAAGTTGACCAGCATAAACATCGCCGGCCAAAGGTTTCTCGGACGCAAACCCGAAGAGCTTATCGGCAACTCGTTCTTCTCCGTCTTCGGCATCATTCCCGGAAGTAACGGCTTCGCTACAGTGCTCAACCGCCCGCAGGAGGCTCGTGAGTTTCGCCACCAGTTTGTGGCGCGCTCGGCTTCCGGCGAGGACCGCTGGCTCGATCTCATCGTTTCACCAATCAAAGACAAAACCGAAGGGACTGTAGGTTTCCGTGGGCTAGCTCGCGATATCACCGAGCGCAAACATTTCGAAGAAGCCCTGCGCGATTCCGAAGAACGTTATCGACTCCTCTTCGAGTCGACTCCGCAACCGATCTGGGTCTACAACGAAGAAACACTCGCGTTTCTCGCCGTCAACGAAGCCGCCACTCGCACTTATGGATTCACCCGTAACGAATTTCTTTCAATGACCGTCGACGATATTCGTGCGCGTGAAGATATTCCGACGTTGCTGATCAAGACAGGCGACGAGGTCGTGATCTCGAGTCCGTGGCGTCATCGAACGAAAGATGGAAAGACGATCTACGTCGAGATGAGCTCACATCCGGTTGTCTTTGACGGCAAAAACAGCCGGCTGGTGATCGTCAACGACGTCACCGAAAGAAAACTCCTCGACGAGAAACAGCAGCGACTGCACACGTCGCTCCAGCAGTCGGCGATGGAGTGGCGACAGACGTTCAATGCGATCGATTTTCCTGTGCTGATCGTCGATCTCGCCGGCAACATCAAGCGTTCGAACCTCGCGGCGGAACAGATCGTCGGCATCGGCGTGGAAAAGCTCGTCGACACCACGATTGCCGAGCTTGGCGAGAGGGAGCCGTGGAAAAAAGCCGCCGAACTTATCGAAAAGATCCGCATTACTCAGGCGCCCGTGGCCGAAGAGGTCAAAGACGAGAGCACCGGTAAAACGTGGGCCATTACCCTCTACCACATAAGCGAATTTGGCTCGTTTGGTGAACGCGCGATCCTGATCGCACAGGACATCACTAAGCGTGCCGAGCTCGAAGCATCGTTAAGACAAAGCGAGATGATGTCGTTGCTCGGATCCCTCGTCGCCGGCGTTGCGCACGAAGTCAGAAATCCGCTCTTCGGTATCTCGTCGATCCTCGATGCGTTTGAAACCAGGTTCGCCGATCGCACGGAGTACCAGCGTTATACAAACGTGCTGCGTGACGAGATCGGGCGGCTCACAATTCTGATGGAAGAGTTGCTGGAGTATGGCAAGCCGTTCCGCGGTGAGCTATATCTTGTTTCGATCGACGAGATGATCTCGCGTTCCGTAAAGGCGTGTTTGCCCAAGGCGGATCTGGCGAAGGTAACTCTGGAACCCGACGTCGAAGAGTCGTTGCCGAAGATCAGGATCGACCGGCGCAGGCTTTCGAAAGTTTTTGTAAACCTGATCGAGAATGCGATTCAGCACTCACCACAAGCAAGCCGAGTCCATGTCGAAGCGCGTCGAGTCGCAGACGGCGGTCACGAGTGGGTGCAGTGTGCGATTAAAGATTCCGGAAAGGGCATCCTGGACGAAGATCTCCCAAAGATCTTCGAGCCGTTCTTTTCGAAAAGACGCGGTGGGACCGGGCTCGGACTGGCCATTGCGCAACGCATCATGCAGGAACACGGCGGCAAACTGATCGCGGGCAACAATCCCGAAGGCGGAGCCTGCATGATCGCAAGGTTCCCCATACCAGCCGAGGGAGATAACTGATGTCCAGGAACAAGGTGTTGGTTATCGACGACGAATCGGGAGTCAGGTTCGGTATTCGTGATTTCCTCGAACAGCACGGATACGAAATCGAAGAAGCGGAAACCTGCCAGGATGCGCAACAAGTGTTTCGCAATTCCAGGCCCGACATCGTTATCGCCGACTACATGTTGCCCGACGGCACTGCGCTCGATCTGTTGCCGCGACTGAAAGAGATCGACGCTGGAATTCCACTCCTGGTGCTCACAGCGCACGGCTCAATTGACCTGGCTGTCAAAGCGATTAAAGAGGGCGCCGAACAATTTCTCACCAAACCACTCGAACTTCCGGCATTGCTCGTCATTCTCCAGCGACTGCTTCAGAAGCAACGCAACTATCACAAACAACTCGCGAGCAAGTCGCGGCAGGTGCGCCAGGCTGTCGATCCGTTCATCGGTACCAGCGCCGCAATCCGCACGCTTGCGGAGCAGGCAAGAAGACTTCTTTCCACTGAAAGCCCCGTGCTGATTCTCGGTGAGACTGGAACCGGCAAAGGCGTGCTCGCTCGCTGGTTACATGAGAACAGTCCCCGGGCTGACGAGGCGTTTGTCGATCTCAACTGCGCGGGTCTCACTCGCGAGTTGCTCGAGACAGAACTCTTTGGTCACGAAAAAGGCGCGTTTACGAGTGCCACCGCTTCGAAGCAGGGACTATTCGAGGTGGCGCATCGCGGCACGATCTTCCTCGACGAAGTTGGCGACGTCGATCTTCAGATTCAGCCAAAACTGCTGAAGGTGCTCGAGGAGAAACGTTTCCGAAGATTGGGAGACGTCAGAGACAGGCAGGTCGACGTGAGATTGATCGCCGCGACTCACCAGGACATCGGACAGCTCGTCAGAGAGAAACGCTTCCGCGACGATCTGTATTTCCGCATCAGTACGATTCCGCTTTCGTTTCCTTCACTGCGCGAGAGAATCGAAGACATTCCCACGTTGGCTCAGTATCTTCTAAACAAGCTCTCAGCCGATCTCGGTCGCGGCGAGTTACGATTGGATGAGGGTTGCGTTCAAGCGCTGCAAGCATATTCCTGGCCCGGCAACATCCGTGAGCTGCGGAACGTAATCGAACGCGCGGTGTTGCTGAGTGACCAGAAAACAATCACTCTCAACGATCTTCATTTCGACGGCCATACACAGGTCGGCGCCCCATTTTTGGACTCGAGCCTCACGCTTCTCGAACTCGAAAAGCAGCACATCGAGCGCGTTCTACAGGAAGAGAAGGGCCGGGTCGAGAAAGCGGCCAAGCGTCTTGGGATTCCACGAAGCTCTCTTTACCAGAAAATCAAGAAACACCAGATCGCGCCGTCCAAATTCTAGACTTCATTCTGAAATCCAGACGTCTCGTCTTCCTCCTGGTCTGGACCACAGCCTCAGCTCAATAAATCTGAAGGTTTAGCACAAATAGTCGTTTCTGTTCTCTGGAGCACGGTTTGCTGGAGAAATTACAAAGTGCTCGACATACGTGTGGTTTTCGGGTTTTTCTCCGACAGTTTCGGCTGAGTTCATTAGAGCTGCACTTGCCCTGCTTCGCTTGCGTGATCCGGCCTCCCACTCAGTCTTAAAAGGCCTCCCTGTTTTTTCGGGAGTCAATAATCAAGGAGTATTAAAATGCCCCGCAAAGGGTCTCTAAAAACGTTTGTACTTGCGCTGGCGGTCTTTGGAATCGTCGGCGTCTTCGCAGGTACGGCAAACGCCGATATTGTCGTTGTCTCGGGTGTCAACAACCAGGGTACTGACAATGTCCTGCTCAATCCCGCAACCGATGTGCTCACCGTCACGGGCACTGTTGGCCCGAGCGACCTTGTGGTCAACTTTACTTCATCAAGCGGCAGCGGATTACTGAACGCAAATCCATCCGGTCAGGCGACCGTCAGTGGTGGAACAGGGAACACCGCCCTGACCCAACTGACCTTTGGTCTGGCCAATAACGACACCTTTACCCGTGCAGTATTTAACATCAATGCCGGAACGAGTGGATCGGTCCTGATCCACGTCGAGGGTGTCAACATCGACGGTGGTTTCTTTGAAGATGATTTCCTTGTAGATGCAAATGGGCAGAACTTCTTCACTGTGACGGCCATAAACGGGCAGTTGATGACATCCATCAGCTTAACGGCAATTAATGGCGCAGTCTTTGAAGACGTTCGACAGGTTCGACTTGGCGGCTTTGAAGGTGGAGAAATTCCTGAGCCGACCAGCATGCTGCTGCTTGGGAGCGGTCTCGCAGGAATCGCCGCAAGCTTGCGTAAGCGTTATAAGAAGAAATAGCGGAAGTCGCTGAGCATTCGCATTTTCTTATAACTATCAAATAACCGTTTCCACAGCCGCGTTTGCCCCGCGACTGTGGAAACATCAACTTGAAACGGGTGTCAAAAGCCATCGAACGTTCCTTTTGGAGGGCAGAGGCGGACGTGAATCGAAGGGCATTCCAAAAGGGAGCTAACAATGGCCGGCATTTTCAAAGCTACTCTGATGAGTGCATTGCTTCTCGCAATGGTCACGCTCAGCACATCAGAGGCCAAGGCTGACCCGGTGACCTTTTCCACGTCTGGTACTTTCACGTGCGCAGGTTGCAATGGTAGTGGTACTAACTCCGTGACCTTTATGAACATGGGCAACGCGCTCATGATCACGTTCACGGGTTTGGGTTCAACCAGTCTGAATACTCCGACAGGTTCCAGCTTTGGCAATTTTCAAACTTTCTTCAGCGGCTCCGGAGCGGTCAACGCATCCGGCACGTTTACGCTGACGATTACACAATCGGTCCCGATTCCTGGAAGCGACAGTTTTTCTGCAACTTTCAGCGGGACGTTTAGTGCTAGTAATTCAGGTAGCGGCGTTGTGAATTTTACGACGACGGCTGTTACCATCGGCGGGATAACGTATTCCATTACGAACAATCCCTTGAACCTGGTGCCTCCTGCGTCAAACAATGGAATCACCACGGTCCAGGGACAGATAACCGGTAACCCCGTTCCGGAGCCAACGAGCATGTTGCTTCTCGGAACTGGTCTGCTGGGTATTGCCGGCGCGGCAAGGAAACGTCTGAAATCCCGGTAACGATCGAGATAGACGCCTCTTTGGAGTGCGGCAGCTTGACGCTGCCTGATCTCGATTGTGCTCTACGCCGTACTCCAGAGAGGCGCCTGATAAAACACCGGATCTTCTTTTCGAACCCGGGTAAATGAGGGAGACTGTGAACAACAATGTACGCTGAACCAATGATTTTTCCCCTCGACGCAAATGGGCGGATCTACGCTTTGCAGGACGAAAAGGGCAATACCATTGGGACGGGGACGCGCGAAGTGTGTGAAGTTTTGCTTTACATCATCACCAAGCCGGCCTCGCAAAGTATTTCTGGCAGAATAAATGTCCCAACCGCACAACGTCCTAACGTGCGGGCCGCTATACCTATTTAGTTTTCAGGTCAGGTCACAAGGTTCCTGTTAATCAGGAACCAGTGCCTTGACCTCATCGTTGATCTGTGCGGAGAGAATAACGATGGGTTCGTTTTCGACTGAAAGAATTTGGGGTATAGGCTGTAACGGAGTTGTGGCGCGCCTTGCCGTGGCACCGGCTTTCCGGCGGACTGGTTTGTAGCACTTCCGCATAGCAACCCTCGCAATATTTCGGAGAGCTAACTGTTTTTATTCCTATAAGTGTGCCCCGTGAAGCAACAATCCCGATTTGGAACACTCAAAAAAGTCTCCGGTAAATTGCGTCAGTTCTGGCTGGGCCGGGAGGAAAAATCCGAAACACCGGTACCGCGCCTGTTGATCGTCGATGATGAAGAGTCGATCTGTTTCTCGATGAGTGAGTACTTCTCCCTCCAGGGATACAAGGTTGACACGGCGTCGGAAGTCGATGAAGCAGAGAAGCTGCTGGACGCGGCGAACTACAGGGTAGTGATCCAGGATCTTCGTCTCAGCATGAACAACAGCCACGACGGTCTCGACATGATCAAGTCGATCAGGGAGCACAATCCGCAAACGCGCATTGTGGTGCTGACCGCGTATGGGTCGTCTGAGATTGAAGAAGAGGCGAGGCTGTGTGGCGCCGATGCGTTTTTGAGGAAGCCGAAGCCGTTGTCGCAGGTAGCGCAGGTGGTGCAGGGCCTGCTCGAATCCCCGCCCCGCCAGGCCCGCTCCGCGTAGGTTTTTAGCCACAGATTTACGCGGATTAACACGGATGCGCAATCCGTGTTAATCCGCGTAAATCTGTGGCTAATGAAAGTCGTGAGAGGGCGCGCCAGCGATCGTCAACGAGAGCGGCTGGACGTGGCTGGCCTTAACCGAGATCACATTGTCCTGGTTCTGCAACGCTCCCTCGATCAACAGAAACGGATGATCGACAAGCGCGAACCGGTAACGCTCAAACAATTGCGGCGTGACGATGATGTTGCTCACGCCCGTCTCGTCCTCGAGACTGAGAAACATAAATCCCTTCGCCGTCCCGGGCCGCTGTCGAACAATCACCCAGCCTGCCACACGCACAAAACTTCCATTACGCAGGTTCCGGATATCCGAAGCTTTTAACGCTTTGAGTTTGTTCAGCTCTGCGCGGTGATAAGCAACCGGGTGTTTTCCGATCGTCAATCCCGTCCCGCGAAAATCCGCATCCACTCGCTCCGTTATACTCATCTGCTCCAACGGCGAATTTCCATCCTGCTCCAACAGTTCCTCATACAATTCCCCCGGCGCGCGCGTGACACGCGCAACTTGCCAGAGCGCATCGCGACGGTGCGTCTTTGGACCAGCAGTGTCCTGGATAAAGTTCAACGCACCGACTGCAGCCAGCTTTCTCAACTCATCCTTGCGCAGTTCAGGCACGCGATTGCGCAAGTCGTCGATACCTGCAAAAGTACGCACGCCCCGCTCGCGAGCGATTGCCTGTCCTGATTGCTCGCTCAGGCCTTTTACGTATCGCAGCCCGAGACGAACGGCGAGCCGCGACGCAGGAGAGGAAGACACAGGAACCGAAGCACCCGGCGACGCGGTGTTCTCCCCGCTCCGCGTCCCCTTGATACTTCGTGTCCCTGTGCCTGCCTCTCCTGCGTCCTCGATCGTGCACAACCAATCGGAACACGTGATATCGATCGGCAAAACTCTCAGTCCATGCCGCTGCGCATCCTTGATGAGCGTGAAAGGCTGGTAAAAACCCATCGGCTGGTTGTTGAGGATCGCCGCCGTAAACGCCGCGAGGTAATTACATTTCAAATAAGCGCTGGCATAAGCAATGAGGGCAAAACTTGCAGCGTGCGACTCCGGAAATCCGTAAAGCGCAAACGAGCTGATCGCGAGAACAATCTCTTCCTGCGTCTTCCCGGTGATTCCATTCTCAGTCAAACCGCGGCGAAGTTTTCCTTCAATCAACTTCATCCGCGCTTCGGAACGTTTGAAACCAAACGCACGGCGCAACTCTTCTGCTTCACCGCCCGAAAAGTTTGCGCAGATCATGGCCATCTTCAACAGTTGCTCCTGAAAAAGCGGCACGCCGAGCGTGCGCTTCAACACCGGCTCGAGCAGAGGATGCGCGTAAGTGACGGGCTCGCGACCCTGCCGGCGTTTGAGATAAGGATGAACCATGTTTCCCACGATCGGACCAGGCCGGATGATCGCCACCTGGACCACGATGTCGTAAAAGCATGCGGGCCGCAGCCGTGGCAAACAGGACATCTGCGCGCGGCTTTCAACCTGGAACATGCCGATGGTGTCGGCGTTTTGCAGCGCCTGGTAAACCGGCGGGTCGTTTGGCGGCAGATGGGCCAGATCGACCTCCTCGCCATACGAATCACGGATCAACTCAATCGAGTCTTCAAGCACGGCCATCATGCCCAGGCCCAGCAGGTCCACTTTGATCAAGCCGAGGTCGGCACAGTCTTCCTTGTCCCATTGGACCACCACGCGTCCCGGCATCGCCGCCGGCTCGAGCGGCACAACCTC
>DASUPZ010000384.1:0-6597 GCA_036280855.1 Pyrinomonadaceae bacterium
TTCATCGATCCAAACAACACTGGAAAGGACACTCGCCGGCTCTATTTTCCGTGGGACCTGGACGCGGTCTTCCGCTCGACCACGGGCAACATTTACGCTTCGGGCTCCGGGCGCAAAGTGTCTTTATCGCCATACCAGCAGGTAATCCTGGGCCATCCGGGTTTCCGAGCGCAGTACAATCAAATCATGTCAGATCTGCTGAATGGTCCATTATCAGTTGCAAACGTTCAAAACTTTCTTAATCAGGCCGAAGCAGTGATCTCAACGGCGCTGGCAAATGATCCGTTTCCGACGACAGATGCATCGCCGGCGGATGAGTTTGCTCAACTCCGCGCCTGGGTAGCAGCACGTGATGTAAATGTCCGCAGCCAACTGGCTGCAAATGGACCACCCGCTCCGCGGCCTTAGTCATGTTAATCCTGAAAATCATGTTAATCCTGTAAAGCCGGGCATGGTTTTACAGGATTTTCAGGATTAGACATGATTTACATGATTCTGATAATCACCTGACCGAACCAGTTGTTCGATAGCAAACTCTCGTGTTACGCTGCCCTCCACCATCCCCGGTAACGCAGTTTTTCAGCAACGGAGTTTTGTTTTTTATGGTGAATGTTCGTCTGGTTCTCCTGCTGTCAGCGGCTCTTTTACTCCCGACAACCGGCTCCGCCCAACAATCCTTCACTGCAAAAAACATCCGCCCCGCCGTCGCTTACGACGATGCGGCATCGGCCGATCTGCTCAGCGAACTGCCTCTCGCACTACGCAGCGCGGGCACCGCTCTGCTCGGCGAAGCTGATGAAAAGGGACGCGCGAGGCTCGCAGAAAACCTCGCCGAAGATCATCCATCCGACTCGATGGACTTTTTGATCTCGCTCCTCGATCGAGAGAGGTCGGCCCTCGTCCGTTCGGAAATCGTCAGCGAACTCGCGGCGCTCAAACATCCAAAGGTCCTGCGGGCACTCGAGCGCCGGTTGGAGTCGGGGGTCGAAGAAAGCGAGCAAGTGGCGGAGCTGGCCTTCAGAATGCTAATCCGCGCCGGTCGCTATTCACTTCCGGGAGCGATGTCGCTCGGAAGTTTGATGACTGAAAAGAACGCGGTACGCGTGTTGGCGTTCGGCGACTTCGGCAGCGGCTCGACCGCACAGCGCACACTCGCTTCGGACATGCTTGCGTACCACAAGAACAATCCGTTCGATCTCGGCATCACTGTCGGCGACAACTTCTACCCGAGCGGGCTTTCGAGTCCTCTTCACCGTCGCTGGCAGTCGCAGTGGGAGGATCTCTACACGCCGTTAGGGATCGAGTTCTACGCAATTCTGGGCAACCACGACACACGCGACTCCGCAAGTCCTTTCGCCCAGGTGCTGCGTACAAAACGTAGCCCGAGCTGGCGCATGCCCGCGGCTTACTACACCTTCAGCGCGGGGCCGGTGCAGTTCTTCGCCATGGACACTAACAAGGGCCGGCTCGACGACGAGCAACTCGCGTGGCTGGAGAGCGAACTGAAGAAGAGTACCGCCGCGTGGAAGGTTGTTTACGGTCATCACCCATTGAAATCAGACGGCGAGCACGGCGACGACACATACACACGGAAGCTGGGAGCTTTGTTACTGCCGGTCTTAAAGGCGGGCGGGGCTGATGTGTATCTCGCGGGCCACGATCACGACATGCAATACCTCAAGCCCGAAGGCGATCTGAACCTTTTCGTCTCAGGCGGCGGCGGCAAGGGCCATCGATCACTGCGCCCGCCGCACCACCGGCTGTGGGGGCGAAGCACGTACGGCTTCACGGTGCTCGAAGCTGAAAAGGAGAAGCTGTCGGTGGAGTTTGTCGCGGCCGGAGGTGAACGACTGTGCGCGATCGTGATCAGCAAAAATGGCGCGACGAAAGCTGATTGCCCTTAACTCAACACTCCGTACTCAAAACGAAATACTGTAACTAACGCCGGGATTGCGTCCTCGCTCGAATATCGCCCCGAGCTGGTGCCGGCCACGCGTGTAGTTCAAGAGCGGATGCACGCGCACGCCGTCAAAGAGAATCGTTGAAGTCCACCGCTCGCTAAAACTGATATTCAAACCTCCAATCAATCTCGCGCGGTCTTCAAACGTTCCATACGCCACTCCTATATACGGAGCGACTGGTAAGCCAGTCTGGTGCTTCAAACTCTTACTCAACGTCGCATAGAACGATTGACCCGAAGGTGTTCCAATGCGATCGGAGCTGGTCCCGACGATCAGTGCCGGACGCTTGTGAGTCTCTGTAACTACGACGAGGTTCGCAATCGGGCTCGCTTTTCCCGCAAGAGGATTGTATTCAACGCCGGCGGTGAATCGCGGATGAAACCGGTAAGTGAGCGTGTTTCGCCACTTCGCGCGATCGATCTGGTTCGCGATCAAGCGGATTCCATAAGTCCATTTGAATTCGTTATCTTCTGCCCCGCTCACGGCGCGGCCCTCGCCGGGTCAAAGTGGTCAGCTAGGAACAGATGAAACTTCGCTTCGTTTTTGTTTGGCTACCTGCGCTTGCTCCTGCGCCGCAACTTTTTCGGCCGTTGCCAGCATAGCGTCAATCTGCTTCTTCAAGTCAGCCTGGTTAACGACGCCCGAGATCACTTTCGCAACGCGCCCGTCTCTCCCGATTATCACCGTCCCCGGCAACGCCACGCCGAGTCCGAACTTCATCATGTCGGACGTGCTTGCGCCGAGCCAGATCGGGAAGTTGACTTTCGTTTCCTTTACGAACTGCAAAACTTTCTCGCGATCCTCTTCGTCGTCTGTCGAGGCTCCAACCACTTGCACGCCAAGCGCTGCGTACTCGTTTTGAATCGCGGCGAGATCCGGCATCTCTTTCCGGCATGGTATGCAGTAGGTGGCCCAGAAATTCAGGATCACAATGCGGCCCTTCAATGCACTCAGGCGTTGCTCGGTGCCGAACGGATCCTTCAAAACCAGTTCGATCTCTTTGCCTGCGACCCTTGATGCTTCCTGCTCGGCGATGCTTGGCGCCAGCACCTCCAGCTTGTCGACTCGTATCTTCTTTTTCTCGACAGCGCCAGTGACGGCGAGCTTTTTACCGACAAACTCGAGCCAGTTTTTCCCGGGCAGGCGAAACTTTCCCTGCTCCAACTGGTACAGCGTGAACTTGTCGCCTTCGCGCACTGCGATCAAAGTCGGATCACCGTTTGCGATACACGACTGCGCTTTCAACAAGTCTTCAGCGGTTCCGTATTGAACCTTTGTGCGATCAGCTTCGGCCCAACATTCAGCACAGCACACCACCTGCCCTTCCAAGCGTTTTGGTTGGGCCATAGTAGTTGAACAAAACAGGATCGTCAGAACGATCGCATAAACTATTGAATAGATAGTCTTCTTCATATTACCTCGTCGGAGAAAACAGTAGAACACAGATGACGCAGATTTAAAATCCGGATTAATGCGCGCGCTATTGACGTGCTATAGCTGAGCGGGCTCGGAGTTGAAGCGCGCTTACCGCCCTGCTCTGGCGGCGTTCTGGAGGAAGTGAATCGATTGCGGCGAGCGCGGCGTTAAAAGCGGCGTGCGCTTCTTCCTGCCGGCCCGCAAGCTTCAGGATGTCACCACGTCGAACCAGCCACGTCTCTTTGCGTTCGGATTGCGACGTCACTACGTCCAGCCGAGCCAACGCTGCATCGTAATTGTGACGGCGCAACTCCAGTTCGATTGCCGACAATTGCAAAGTCACCAGTGGCCCAAGTCGCTTAATACCTTCGTCAAGTCCACTCAAAGCTTCGTCAATGTATTTCGCGTCTCCCGCAATTACGGCCGCACGCTCAAGATACAATTCAGGTTCCGGCACAGACGCTTTTGCCATCGCCTCAGTGAAATCCTTCGCCGCTTCGAAACGCGCTCCCAGTTTCGCAAGCACGCGTGCCCGTGTGATCAGCCCTTCGTAGTGATCGGGTTGCTGACTAAGAAACCGATCGAGAGCCGGCCTTGCACGCTCAAACTTGCCCGATTCGTAGAACAATTTGCCGCGCGCAAGATCAACGATCTTCAGGTTTGGTTGTAAACGTATGGCGCGATCGTAGTCGGCCGCCGCACGAGGCCAATTGCGATGCAACCGGTAGAGTTCACCGCGTTGCAGGTACAACGAAGCGTTCTTTGGATCGCGTTTGATCTTTTTCGTTATCGCTGCGATCTGTTCGGGCAAACCCTCGTGAGCCAGAGCAATCGACGCTGAGAGCGCCAGGCAGATCGCAATCCCCAATAGCAAAATAGATTTTCTTCCGAAATGCATCAATTCTTCCCCTTGTCTTACTTGGGCGTTTTCGCGCTGGCACTGTTTGAATACGCTGAATTGCCGCCTGCGTTGAAAGCGCGCACACGGTACCTGTACGTCGTGTTCCTGTTTACAGTCGTGTCGGCAAAAGTCTGGACGTTGACGCCTACCTGAGCGATCTCCACATAGTTTGTGCAGTTAGCGTTCTTACAACGCTCAATCCTGAAACCAGTTTCATTACCGGAATTATCCGTCCATGAAAGATTGATCTGCGTGCGCGAAACGGCTGTGGCCGTCAAACCACTCGGAGCCGCGATCGACACCGGTGGCGCTCCAGACGTCGTCGCACTTGCGGTATTTGAGAACGCAGAGTTCCCCGCATCGTTGAAGCTCACCACACGATAGTGGTAGGTGGTCGAAGCAGACAGGCCGGTCGCAGAGAACGAAACACTGTTGCTCCCGAGCATGGCGATTTGCGTGAACGTTGTACCGTCAGTCGATTGCTCCACCTTAAAGCCATTCTCGTTGTTTGAATTGTCTGTCCACGACAAATTGATCTGACTACTGGAAACCGTGGTCGCCGTAAGATTCGCGGGCGCGGCCGGTGGAACTGGAGCAGCTGCGCCTTTCACGATTCTGAAGTAATCCGCGATAAAACCGTTCTCGCGCAGAAACTTCGCGTCGAGCGTGTTGCCGTTGATGTCGAGTACCATCGAGCCAAGGTTGTTTAGTGAAATGAACATTGCCGGATGGTTTAGTAGTCCACCCGATATCTGTCCCGAGCTGCCCGCAACTGCGTATACGGCTCCCTCGCGTGGGCCAACACCCGACGTCGACTTGCTGTAGGCGCCGGTCCCATCCGCTCGCCCGCTCCCGCCATCTTTCTTCATTGCCTCCGTGAAAGTTGATGACAGACCGTAGTGTCCGTCGATCAGGTATGAGCGCTCGTAAGAGTGGCTATGACCGGCCAACACCAGATCGACTCCTGCGTCTTCGAGGATAGGAAGAAAAGTTTGCCGCATCTGGACCAGGTTCGACTCGGTGTCTGAGTTGTGAGACCCCTTGCTGTAAGGCGGATGATGCCAGAACGCGATGGTCCACTGTCGCGTCGATGAAGCCAGGTCCGCTCTCAACCACGTGGCCATCGGGCCGGTCGACGATCGATCCGACGACATTGAGTCGAGGCAGATGAAATGTATGTTGCCGTAGTCAAACGAGTAATACTTCTCGGTTCCCGACGCCATGCCGCCGGCTTCCGCGTTCGTCGGCAACGTAAACATCGCAAAGTAAGGCAGATTCGCAGGTGGAGTGGACGAGTGAGCGGTATCGTGATTTCCGAGTGCCGGCCAGAGCACTGACTGGCGCAACATCGTTGGGTACATATTGAATACTGCAGCCTGGTACTCGCTATCAGTTCCGGTCTCGTAAGCATTATCGCCGAGCATCAACCAGAGATTCGTCGGTGTGGCGCCCGTAAAGCTGAAGTAGGCGTTACGTACAGCCTGCGCGTTGCCGTCGGCAGTGCCGGAATCGCCGAGGACCCAGATCCGCGTCGCGATGCTCGAGCCCGGCGTTGGCGACGTGACAAAGAAATGGTTCGAGTCGTTACCTGCGAGCGCCTGAGTGGTTGTGCCAACTGAGTAAAAGTATTTCGTACCGGCAGAAAGTCCTGAGAGAAGAACCTCGTGCTCCGTTGTTTGTGTGGAGCTGTCGACGTTGGAAATCAGACTTCCCTGCGTGGTTCCAAAACGCACGCGGCTGTCCGTGGGAATGTTGGTGCGCCAGCGCACGACCGTACTGGTCGGAGTTCCCAGTTGGAGATAAGGTCCGCGCGTCACTGACGCGGAGCCGTCTGAGCCGATCAACTGCAAATCGAAACTGATGTCCGTACTCGTGCCGCCTGACTGGTGCAGCTCAACAGCAAGGACGTTTGTGCCGGTTACTAATAAGGACGGACTGATCGTTGTTTGCACAAAGATGGACTCATCCGCGCCGGCGATTGCAACGGAAGCAGGCGTGAGATGGCCGATGGTTCCGGTGGGCATGTTTGTGCGCCACACTTCGACGCCGTTGAGATACACAACTGCGCCGTCATCGCGCATGAGCCGCAGTGTCAGAGCATTGAATAGCGATGCATTCGCGACGTTAAAGGCGCGGCGAAAGTACGTGGTGATGAATTTGTTGTTGGCGTCGGGTCCGAAGCCGACGGTTGTCGCTTCGTCGCCGTCGCCGTAACCCAACTGGGCCGGACCGGAAGGCCAGGTGGAGTCGTTGAATGAAGTGGCCCGCCAGGCAGTGCCTTGATTGGTTCCGTTGTCGAGATATTTCCACGTGGCCGCG
>DASUPZ010000385.1:0-10555 GCA_036280855.1 Pyrinomonadaceae bacterium
TTCCGCCTGCCGCACGCGCGACGATATCGCCGAACGTTTCGCGCTGAAAAAGTTTGACTTCCGTGGTCCTAACCAATTCGAGCACCGACAAGAACGCCAGCACCAGCTCGCGACGCGACCTCGCGCGCTCAAAAAACACTCGCAGGTTGAGCTCACCTGCCGACATCACCATGTTTCGCAATCGCTCCAGCATTTCAGCCATCGAGATCTCTTCACGTTCGATCTCGAGGAGCGCCTCTTCTTTGTGTCGCGCGAGGATGTCCTGAAAAACTTTCAGCAGGTCAAACAATCCCACCGCGACTTCAGGATTATTCTTGTCAGTTTCCAGCTCGGCCCGTTTGAAAACAGCCTGCTCCACCGTCGCTCGCGACCAGAGCATCTGCGCCGCGGCTTTGTATTTCTGATACTCGAGCAGTTGATTGACGAGATCTGAACGCGGGTCTTCTTCTTCCTCCTGCGGGGCGAGTGGATCGCGTGGCAGGAGCATCTTCGTCTTCAACTCGATGAGCGTCGCGGCCATAACGAGAAAATCGCCGGCTACGGCAATGTCCATCTCCTGCATCACGCGCAGGTAGCGCAGGTACTCGTCGGTAATGCGCGCGACCGGAATGTCGTAGATGCTGACGTGCTCCTGCCGGATGAGATGCAGCAGCAGGTCGAGCGGGCCTTCAAACTCGCCGAGCAGGATCTTCAGATCGTCGGTGACATCGTCGGAGACGATATGTGGAACCGCACCGGCAACGTTCAACGGCGTCGTACGTTCCTCTACACCTTCTGGCGTCTTTTCACTCATTGTTGATTCAGCGTTTTAACGCGCCGCCGATTCCCGTTCGTCGAAACACTTCGGCGAGGGTGGGTCTTGCGATCTGCTGTGCTTTTTCCCGGCCCTGGTTCAGTATCTGATCGAGCCGTTCGTCGTCGATCTCCTTTACGCGCTGCTGAAAGGGACGCAAAAACTCGACGGTCGCTTCCGCCAGCTGACCTTTCAACTGCGCGTATCCCTTGCCTGCAAAATTATCTTCGACTTCCTGCGTCGTCTTTCCCGTGATCAGGTGATAAATCGTGAGCAGGTTGTTGATTGCAGGACGCGACTCGTCGAAACGGATCTCAGTTCCCGAATCCGTAACCGCGCGTTTGAACTTCTTCTGCACCGTGTCGGCGTCGTCCATCAACAAAACACACCCATTCGGATCGTCATCCGACTTGGACATCTTTCGCGAAGGATCTGACAACGACATGATTCGCGCGCCGACTTTCGGGATGTAAGCGTCCGGCACCTTGAACGTTTCGCCGTAGTCGCGATTGAACCTGATCGCGATGTCGCGAGTCAGCTCCAGGTGTTGTCGTTGATCGTCGCCGACGGGAACCAGGTCCGTGTGATAAAGCAGGATGTCGGCCGCCATCAAAACCGGATAATCAAAAAGCCCTATCGTGATGTTTTCCTGTTGCTTGCGCGCCTTGTCTTTGTACTGCGTCATGCGCTCGAGCTCCGACATTCGCGCGACGCAGTTCAACACCCACGTGAGTTCTGCGTGCTCTGAAACGTCGGATTGAATAAAGACTGTCGAGACTTGCGGATCGATGCCGACTGCGAGATAGATTCGCGCGAGATCCCGCGTCTTCTCCAGAAGCGAAGCCGGATCCTGGGGCACAGTGATCGCGTGCAGGTTTACGATACAAAAGAAACTTTCGTATTCGTGTTGCAGCGCAACCCAGTTGCGCAGCGCGCCGAGATAGTTGCCGAGGTGAACGTTTCCGGTGGGCTGCGCGCCGCTAAAAATTCGCTTCGTCATTTATAGATAGAGTAGAAACTCAACGACCCTCAACACCGGGGTGATGATGACGTTGAAGAAGCCGACGTAAATCAGAACCATCAGGATGATGTAGCCATACTGCTCCAGCATGTCCATCACGGGCCGCATGCTCGCCGGGAGAAACGTGTCGAGCACCTTGCTGCCGTCAAGCGGAGGAAACGGCAACAGGTTGAACACGGCGAGTGAGATGTTCATGATCAGCAGGTAGCTGAGGAACAGGCCCAGCGGCTCCAGATCCTGTAGCAGCGCTCGTCCCCACACTGTTACGATCAGAACTTTCAAAATGATAAACCCGATCGTGGCGATAAGGATGTTGGCCAGGATGCCCGCGATTGAAACCATCACGTTCGCCAGATCTTTGTTACGCCAGCGAAGCGGGTTGACTGGCGTCGGTTTGCCCCAGCCAATCAGGGGAATCGACGCCGCCGGGCTACCAATCGCTCCAAAAACAAACATGGCGATAGGAATAAGGAGCGTTCCGATCGGGTCTGTGTGTGCAACTGGGTTGAGCGTGATTCTTCCCAGCAGGCGTGCGGTGTCGTCGCCGAATTTGTACGACATCCAGGCGTGCGCCGCCTCGTGTGCCGAGATCGCAAGCAGCAGCACGACCATGTAGATAATGAGCTGTGGAATTAGTTGCTCTGGGTTCAATCAGGCACACTCACACCGTCGAAATAAAGAGGTTCAACTTAGCATTCCGGTCTTCTCCGGTGCAACAGAGAATCAGCCACTTAGCAGCGTGCCTTTGATTTGCGTGGGTAAACTGTAAACCGAATCGATCGACACCACTGCCATTTCTCCAGTCGAGCTGAACGCCAGTCCGATCAGATTTACGCCTGCGACGATCAGTTTCGCCTCCCGTCCATCGGGTGAGATACGAACGATACCGCGACGGCCACGCAGTGCCGCCGCCACGTACAAATTTCCTTCGCGATCGAACGCGAGCCCCTGCGGCCGGCCGAGTCCTTTGAAGAAAACGTCAATCTCACCGTCCGGATTGATCCGCCAGATCGAATCAAAGCTCGTGACTGTTGGACCAGCCACGTACAGGGAATTTTCCGCGTCAAACGCGAGATGAAACGCGGAGACAGACGCTTCGATCTGAGTCCATGCTCGTTCTTCGCCGATGCCGTTCACTTTGAAGATCGTCCCGGTGCGATCACCCACGTGCATCAGCCCGCGGCTGTCGAACGCAATGCCCGTCGCAACACCGAGGTTACGAGCAAACACGAACGCTTCTTTGAACGGGCTAACGCGGTAGACAACACCCTCGAGCCTGCTCGTGACAAACATCTGACCATCGTTGCCAAAACCGATGCCGGTCGGGTTTGGAATGTCGCCCGAGTACTCCGAAACATCACCATTCAGATCTATTCGAAACAGCGTCACCGGCAACTCTTCACCGCGCGATCCGGAACGCGTGACAAACAATGCACCATCGTCAGGATCGAATGCCGGGTTTGCAACCGGATGAAGATCGCCGGCGAGTTTTCTTGCCACTGTGAAACGAGCCGGTTCGGTCAAGTGTTCCCCGCTCTTCAACCTGACGTCGACTTCACCACCGTTGGTTTCAGGGATGATGGCGAGCACTCGCCGAGGACCGGAGGCCACAATCTGCGCCGGTACGTCGTCGATCAGCACGGCACACTGCGACGGTTCGCGCGTGTCGAACCCGACGCAGTCGATGACGATTTCACCGCCGGCAATCCCGTAGGGAGGATCTATGTTGAGGATCTTCGCACTAGCCATAAAAGCCGTTCATGATACGCCCCAGCCAGATCGATGTCTAATTGACCCATGTTTAATACGCCGAAGGCGTTCGCTTTAATACGCCGAAGGCGTTGGCTAATTTCAGCCCAGGGTTCGAGCGCAGCGAGAACCCTGGGATCAGCCGCATACAAGCGGCGAAACCCTGAAAGGGTTCAGCGATTGGCGAACCCTTTCAGGGTTGATCGCAAATTAGACAATAAACCACAGGGTTGTCGCTACGCTCCAACCGCTGGGCTGAAATTAGCCAACGCCTTCGGCGTATGAATCGGAGGCTATGTTATAATCCGGCCCTGAAACAACCGGATTTCGACGAGAGGATAAGTTCATTAGCAGCGTTCTAGGCAATACTCTTGGGTTAAAACCAAATCAACTGCGGCGCATCGAAAAGCTGTACACTCGCCGCATACCTCCAGACCAGATAGTCACTCCCGAATTCGCCCGCCAGCTGGGCGAGCTGTCGCACGAAACGCGCCGCCAGATCGGCGCCCTGATCGACCGCCAGGGACATATCCAGTACGTCATGGTTGGCGACAACCGCCGCATCGAGCTGCCTGACTTCAAACGCGTGCGTGTCGCTTCAGGAAGATTTCGCGGACTGCGCTGCGTGCACACACATCTTCGCGGCGAACCACTCACACAGGACGACTTGACCGACCTTGCTTTACTCCGCCTCGACCTGATGGCGGCCATCGACGTCGATGCCGAAAGCGGCCTGCCCGGACTGGTTCGCGCCGCGCACCTCCTGCCACTGCACGCAGGTGAACTCGAAAACGCGACCACGCCCGAGCTCTACGCGTTTCTCGAACCCCGGATTCCTTCGCAACTCGATCTCGATTTTCTCTCGCTCATCAATTCACTCGAAGAAGAGATGGCGCGAAACCGTCGCGCAACACGCCGAGCGGAAGTGCGTGATCGCACTATCCTCGTCGGCGTCGCAACCGGCTCACTGGCCGACGCCGAAGAGTCGATGGCCGAACTTGCCGAACTCGCTGCTTCAGCAGGCGTCCTCGTCCAGGACCGGATCATTCAACGCCGTTCCGCGATCGATCCGCGAACCGTGCTAGGACGCGGCAAGCTCGACGAGCTCATCATCCGCGCACTTCAACTCGGAGCCGACATGCTCGTCTTCGACAGTGAACTTTCTCCCACTCAGGTCAGATCCCTTTCAGAAGCTACCGATCTCAAAGTAATCGATCGCTCGCAGTTGATCCTCGACATCTTCGCGCAGCGCGCGCAGTCGAAAGAAGGAAAGATCCAGGTCGAGCTGGCCCAGTTAAAATACCTGCTGCCGCGATTGATAGCCGGTCAGGATTCGGCGTTCTCGCGTTTGGCGGGCGGCATCGGCGGCCGGGGTCCTGGTGAAACAAAACTCGAAACTGATCGTCGCCGTGTTCGCGATCGGATCAATCGTCTCGAGCGTGAAATCGAATCACAGCGACAACGCCGACAGGAACGCCGCAAAGGCCGAACACGACAGGGCCTTCCGGTGATTTCGATCGTCGGCTACACAAACGCCGGCAAATCGACCCTATTAAATTCACTGACCAAGAGCGCAGTGCACGCCGAGCAACGCATGTTTGCCACGCTCGATCCGACTTCGCGTCGCCTGCGATTGCCACGCGAACAGGAAGTGATTATCAACGACACGGTGGGATTTATTCGCGCGTTGCCGCCGGATCTGCTTTCTGCCTTCCGTGCAACGCTCGAAGAGATCAGCGACAGCACGTTGTTGATTCACGCAGTTGATATTTCAAACCCGCGCTGGGTGCAACAGGTACAGTCAGTTAAAAGAATCATGGCGGAGCTCAAGCTCGCAGAGATTCCTTCGATACTGGCCCTGAACAAGGCTGATTTGCTCGAGCCTGAGGCTTTGGAAGCGGCAGTTCGTCAGGCCCGGCAGTTTGATGGTGGTGAAACAGTTGTGATCTCGGCGATTAAACCAGCAACGCTGGATGTTCTACTCGAGAAAGCCGGTGCGGTTCTGGCTCGCAATCTCGGCAATGGCGTCGAAGGCGAGTTCACTGCAAAATCGAGAATGGTTGGCTAGCGCTTTATCGCTGCCAACATTTATCCGTAATGGGACTGCGTCCGCGATTCAAAACCCCCTTTGGCCAGGCGCGCGATAAGCTGAAGGCTTACGCATTTCGCCCGCTGATGTATTTCAGGCCGCGCACGCGCTTCCTGATCGGCTGTAGCCTCCTCGCCATCGTCACGACCTTCCTGCTCAGCAATCGTTCCTCTTCATTCGCGGAAAATTACAGGCTCGGCGACATCGTTGGACGCTCGATCATCGCTCCCGCCGACGTGACCGCCGTCGATGCCGCGGAGACTGAAAAACGAAAAGCCGCAGCGCGCGAGTCTACTCGTCCTGTTTTCAATTTTGATTCGAGCCGTGCGGAAACGTCGGTGCAGAGTTTTCGTTCTGCATGGGAAGATTTGAACAAGCAGACTTCCGAGGGTCAGAAGTCGCCCGTCTGGAGTGGCGAGGGCGGCGACGCGGTTGCGCAAGCCATTGCCGCACACAATTTCAGCGAAACCGATCTGGACCGTATCGCTTCAATCATCCGTGAAATTGGTGGCGGCTATATTTACGACGACGTTGATGCCGAGCGTCTGCAACATGAGATCGTACTCGTCGACATCCGCAGCCCGCAGTCACAGGTGATCGTTCCCGCGCCGAGAACGAGAATGACTTCGCTCTCGTCCGCGCGCCGCAATCTTGAAATGAGGATTGCTAATCTTCCGCGTTGGACAGCCGGTCATAAAACCGCGCTCACCGCGGCGCTGCTGCCGTTGATTCGTCCAAACGTAGTGCTCGACCAGACTGCGACTGCGGCCGCCCGTGAAACGGAAGCTAACCGGATCTCACCAGTTGTAATTTCCCTGAAACGGCAGCAGGTCGTGGCGCGCGAAGGAGACACCGTCACGCCGGCGGTTCTTGCGCAGATCAACGCGATCAAAAGCACCGGTCATGCAGGCAGGCCGTGGCACAACTTCTTTGGATTGCTGCTGGTAGTTGTCGCAGTCTACTGGGCGGCATGGAAGTTTGCGGAACACAGAGGCGCCGGTAGTGCACTGACCCTCGGCAAGCACAGAGCATTTGCCCTCGTTGCATCGGCGATCCTCGTCCAAACTGCATTGATGCGGATCGGGTTCACTTTCGGCGAAAGCCTTGCAGCTCGAATGGAGGCGCCCTTCAACGACCCCGTGATCTGGAATTTCGCCATTCCATTCGCCGCCGCGGCCCTCCTGGTCGCCGTGCTGGTCGACACGCAATTAGCGTTTCTGACCGGAATCATCACCGCGCTGTTTGCCGGAATGCTGGCGCCGGCGGGAATGCAGAAAGCATTGTTTGCGATGGTTTCGTGCTCGGCGGCGATTTACGGCATCGGACGTTATCGCGAGCGACAGTCAGTCACACTCGCGGGCCTGCTCGTCGGCGCAGTAAATGCCGTGATGGCTATTGCCCTCATCGCGTACGCCGAACAACCACTGACACTGCGAACAATCCTGATGGCTGCGGGTTGCGGCTTCGCGGGTGGGTTGCTGACCGCAGTGTTTGCAGCCGGCGGATTGCCGATTAACGAATCGTTCTTCGGAATACTTACGGACGTCAAACTGCTCGAACTCTCAAACGCAGATTTGCCGGTGCTGGGCCAACTCGCCATGCGCGCCCCCGGCACGAATCAACACTCGCACGCCGTCGGTCAACTTGCAGAAGACGCGTGCCGGGCAGTCGGCGCCAACCCGCTGCTCGCGCGCATCGGAGCGCTCTATCACGACATCGGCAAACTCGCGGCTCCCGAGTACTTCGTCGAAAACCAGCAGGGTGATAACCCGCACGATCGACTGCGCCCGTACCAGAGCGCGAAGATCATCACGAGTCACGTCACTTACGGCTCTAAACTCGCCAAAGAGATCGCCCTGCCGCAACAGATCGCCGACTTTATTCCGCAACATCACGGCACGCGCACTTTGCACTACTTCCTGCGCAAGGCTCAGGCACAAGCCAAACCCAATGAGACGGTGGACGAATCTGACTTTCGTTATCCGGGGCCGAAGCCGCAGTTTAAGGAAGCGGCGATCATGATGCTTGCCGACTCGTGTGAAGCAGCAGCACGTTCACTCGCGCGGCCTGATCCGGAAAACATCCGCGCGATCGTCGTTAAGATCGTGGATGCGATTGTCAGCGACGGGCAACTGGATGAGTGTGATGTGACGTTGCAGGAGTTGACTACGATCCGCGAGGCGATGATTAGCGCGTTGACTGCGATTTATCACGCGCGCATCGACTATCCAGGTTTCAATCCGCCTATGACAGGCCCGCTGCCGCCGCTGCCCGCAGGAAATCTCGACAGCGAAGAACGTGGGATTAGCTACAGCAAGCCTTCGGAAGTTCCGATCAGCCGTGGTGGCGAAGTTGAAGACGAGGCCGTTCCCCGCCGTGCCGGCAAACGGTAAAAACCGGGCCACAGAAATAGGTCCTATAGGACGTATAGGACCTATTCCTGTGGGCGGGTTTAGAATTTGCCGTGGAGCTTGGAGTAGGTCGTCGGAAGATCTTCGGGGAGGACACGGGCCTCGGCGACAGTCGTCATGAAGTTCGTGTCGCCACCCCAACGCGGCAGCATGTGAATGTGAACGTGGTCCACGATCCCGGCGCCCGCTGCCTTGCCCAGGTTCATCCCCATGTTGAAACCCTGCGGCTTGTAAACCTCGCGCAAAACCGCTTGCGAGCGCTTCGCCAAATCCATCATCTCGTCTGAGATCTCTTTCGACAACGAATCAAACTCGCCGGTGTGCAGGTAAGGAATGATCAGCAGATGCCCGCTGATGTACGGATAGAGATTGAGAACAACAAAGGCATGTTGCGCGCGATGCACCACGAAGTTTGTCTCGTCGTTCGCTTCGTCACGCGCCACGTGACAGAAGACGCACCCCTCCGCCTGTGGATCATCGGCTGACGCAAGGTACTTCGCGCGCCAGGGACTCCACAATCTCTCCAATCTTCAGACTCCTCGATGTGATTTACAGGATAGGCGGCTGACGATTGTCGTCGCCCATGACGCGTGAAGAGCTTGGCGCCGGGGCAGGACTGTCGTCGTTGATGAGTTCTTTCAGTTCTTTGCCGGGTTTGAAGTAAGGAACTCGTTTCGCGGGAATGCTGACCGGATCGCCTGTCTTTGGATTTCTTCCACGACGCGCGCCACGCTCGCGCACGCGGAAACTGCCAAAGCCGCGCAACTCGATCTTCTCGCCCTGATTGAGGGTTTCGATGATGCTTTCGAAGACGATTTCAACCAGGCGCTCAGCGTCTTTTTTGGTGAGTTCAGCCGCTCGCGCGACGTCCTCGACGAGTTCTGCTTTTGTCATGCATCACCTCAATTTAATACGGTTTTGTAACGTCTTAAAATGGCGAGTCATGTAGCCACAGAATCGTCTGCGCAATCCTTATAATCTGTGGCTTATTTATTATTCGTCGTCAGGTCTATTAAGACCGAAGTCAGCCAACTCGCCAAGCGAAGCCATGCCACCGCCCGCTTCCGACGAGTAGATCTTCGTATCGATAATCGGTTCGTCCTTGCCAACGGCACGCGCCGAAAGTCCGATCTTCTTGGTCTCAGGATCGATGCGCAGGATCTTGAAATCCATCTCCTGACCGATCTGAACCACGTCTTCCGGTTTGCCCACTCGCTCTTCAGAAAGCTCCGAGATGTGACAAAGTCCTTCGAGATTGTCGTCCAGCTCGACGAAGGCGCCGAAGTTTGCAAAGCGTGCGACTTTCCCGTGAACCACGTCACCCGGTTTGTGCTCGTTTGTAAACTTCTCCCAGGCATTCGGTTCGAGATCCTTGATCGAGAGCGACAGCCTGCGGTTGTCGCTGTCAATGCTGGTGATCACAGCATCGATCTCCTGCCCCTTCTTCAGCACTTCGCTCGGATGCTTGATTCTTCTGGACCACGAAATGTCTGACACGTGAACCAGGCCGTCCACTCCGTCTTCGATCTCGATAAAGGCGCCGAAGTCGGTCAGGTTTCTAACGCGTCCATGAACGCGCGTGCCAACCTGGTAACGCTCGTGCAACGTCTGCCACGGGTTTTCCTGCACCTGCTTCATGCCGAGACTGATGCGACGCGCTCTCGGATCGACGCTCAGCACTTCAACTTCAACCAGGTCGCCGGGATTCACAACCTTGCTCGGGTGCTTGACGCGCTTGGACCAGCTCATTTCAGAAACATGGACGAGGCCTTCGACACCACTCTCGAGCTCGACGAACGCACCGTAGTCAGCCACGCTCGCAACACGGCCGTTCACTCTCGTGCCGACTGGAAAACGTTCCTCGACGCTCGACCACGGATCCGGAAGGAGCTGCTTGTAGCCGAGCGAAACGCGCTCGCGGTCGCGGTCGAACTTGAGGACCTTGACCTGAATGTTGTCGCCAACGCGGAACAACTCGTTCGGGTTCTGCAAACGTCCCCACGACATGTCAGTCACGTGCAACAAGCCGTCAACGCCACCGAGATCGACGAACGCGCCGTAGTCGGTGAGATTTTTGATCTGGCCTTCAACAACGATGTCTTCCTCAATCTGCTGGAGAGTTTGATCTTTCCTGCCGGTGTTCTCCTGCTCGATGACCGCTTTCCGCGAGAGCACGACGTTTGACCGCTTGCGATTGAGCTTGATCACGCGGGCTTCGATGATCTGGTTCCGCAGGCTGTCGAGATTTCTCACCGGGCGGACGTCCACTTGCGAACCGGGAAGGAACGCAGCGATGCCATCGATGTCGACACGTAAGCCGCCCTTGATGCGATCGATCACGCGACCCTTGACGCTGGTGCCTTCGCGGTAAGCCTTGTCGAGATCATCCCAGGCTTTCATGCGAACGGCGTCGGCGCGCGAAAGGACCGGTAGCCCGTCGGCGGTTTCCATGCTCTTCACCAGCACTTCCACTTCGTCGCCGGCTTTGACGG
>DASUPZ010000386.1:0-9835 GCA_036280855.1 Pyrinomonadaceae bacterium
GTGCGAAGATCGTCGCGGCGGCGCGACAGCTTCGCGCGCGATATAGTCTTCAGTCAGGCAACGCCGACTTGTTCGGCGATGACAAACGAGAACAGGCGCGAGTGAAATTTGAGCAGGAGATAAAAGACTACGAGACGAAAAATCCTAACCTGCCGCCCGCATGCAACGGCGCGCGCGCGGCGCAACGAAAGATCGTCGAGGTGAGCAGCCAGTGAAGTCAAACAACCCGTGCATCACTGCAACCGTCGCAGAGGCTCTCGAGCGTTTGCCTGGTCCTGAAGGACAACGCTTCGCAACTGTCTTTCAGCACGGGAGTTTGCTGGTTGAGATCTACGCGCCGAGGGGAGTCGATCCGCAGCAACCGCACACTCGTGACGAGATCTATTTCGTAGTTGCGGGCACGGGTGAATACGTCTGCGGAGATCGCCGGCAGACGTTTGGGCCAACGGATATTCTGTTTGCGGCTGCAGGAAGCGTGCACCGGTTTGAAAACTTCTCGGGTGATTTGACGTTGTGGGTGTTGTTTTACGGGCCTGACGGCGGGGAAGAATAGGTCCTATAGGACCTATACGACCTATATCGGTTTGACGGCCTTTTGAAAACCTGCGGTTGGGAGTGTGTTCAAAACTTCTTTTCGGGTTACCCAGCCGCGGCGCGCCATTGCAACACCGTACTTCAGGTTTGTCATTGCCTTTACGGAGTGTGCGTCGGTTGAGATCACGAATTTGATCTTTCTCTTCCGTGCTTCCCTCACCCAGCGCGGCTCGAGATCGAGACGATAAGGATCGCCGTTGATCTCGATCGCCGCCTTCGACTCTGCAATCACATCGAGAATGCGTTCCACATCACACTCGAAGGGCGGCCGGCGTTGCAGTAAACGCCCGAGACCGTGTCCCCAGATTTTGAACACGTGGTGACGCATCGCCCTCGTAATGCGCTCGGTCATCTTCGCCGCGTCCATTTTGTATCGCGCGTGAATGCTCGCGACGATCACGTCAAACTGCTCGAGAATGTCGTCGGAATAATCCAGCCCGCCATTCGCAATGATGTCTGACTCGGTTCCGCGCAGGATCTTGATCTTTACATTTCCCTGCAACTCATCAATCTCGTCCCACTGCTGTCTCAACTTATCTACCTTCAATCCGCCGGCGTACGAGGCAGTTGGCGAGTGGTCCGTGATGGTGATGTACTTCATCCCCATCTCTTCAGCGCCGCGCACCATCGCTTCGAGACTGTGTATGCCGTCGGAATACGTGGTATGGCAATGGACCATGCCTTTGATGTGAGCTTCCGTAACGAGATCGTCGGGCAGGTTGCCCTCGAGTGCGGCTTCGATCTCTCCCTGGTCCTCACGCAGTTCGGGTGGAATATAAACCATCTTCAAACGGCTGTAGATCTGGTCTTCGCTGCGCGGGGGCCGGGCGAGGCTGATTTTCTTTTTTGCCGCAAACTCCGTAATTTTTGCGACATGGGCCTCGGAGCCAGTCTTCACAAACACCGCGAGTGGAAACTCTTTCGGCGGCACTACGGTCAGCGAAACCGTTGCGCCGTCGACAAACTGCGCCACACAACTGTTAGGACCATCCGTCTCGCTTGATTCAATCGAAGGAAACTGCAGGAACTGTTCGACTACCGCCGCGGGATCTTTCGCGCTCGCGACGAGGTCAACCGTCCCGACAGTCTCCTCCCAACGACGCAGCGAACCGGCGATACTAACGTCTTCAACTCCATCGATCGTTTTCAGATACTCGATCGCCTGCTCTGCTGAGCTCAGCGCGTGATGAAGGTGCAAAACGGTGAACTTCTTCTTCTTCGGAGGTCCGGCCGGAAACTGCGTGCGCAGCTCATTCAGAACCGAAGACTCGCCCGTGAGATAGAGCTGCTTGATTTGCGCCGCCAGCGCGGTGCCGATGCGCGGAATCGACGTGAGATTGTCTTCTTCGATCAGCCGTTCGAGATTTGCGATGCCCTGAATCGCGCGCGCTCCGGCGCTGTAAGCCTTCGCCTTGAAGCGCGACTGGCCGCCTTTCATCGTCATCAACCGCGCGATCTCCTGCAACGCGGCGGCGATTCCGAACCTGTCGAGTTTTTTAGCTGCTGACATCGAAAGCAGTTTCGCTTTTTTCGACACGGCGTGCAAATGCGATAATCCGTGCTCATGGGAATAGCTTCAATCAATCCGGCCACGGGTGAAACTCTGAAAACTTTTTCCGCGTTGTCCGCGGAAGAGATTGAACAAAAACTCCAGCTTGCCGCTGACACATTTCAAACCTATCGTCGCACCCCATTTTCCGATCGCTCGCGCATGATGCTGCGTGCATCCGAGATTCTTGAATCAGAGAAAAATGAACTCGGAAGAATGATGACGCTCGAAATGGGCAAACCCATCAAAGCCGCGATCGGCGAAGCCGAAAAGTGCGCCTGGGTCTGCCGCTACTACGCGGAAACGGCAGAAAAACATCTCGCGGATCAGGTGGTAGAAACGAATGCGAGAAAAAGTTACGTACACTTTCAACCGCTTGGCCCGGTGCTCGCGATCATGCCGTGGAATTTTCCGTTCTGGCAGGTCTTTCGTTTTGCGGCGCCTGCACTGATGGCCGGAAACGTCGGACTACTGAAGCACGCGTCAAACGTTCCGCAGTGTGCACTCGCAATCGAAGACATCTTTGCACGCGCCGGATTTCCCCAAGGTGCGTTTCAAACATTGCTGATCGGATCAGATGCGGTCGAAAACGTATTGAATGATCGGCGTGTTGCCGCTGCAACGTTGACGGGCAGTGAACCCGCGGGCCGAAGCGTCGCCTCAACTGCTGGGAAACAGATTAAGAAAACGGTGCTGGAGCTTGGCGGCAGTGATCCATTCATCGTGATGCCTTCTGCAAACCTCGACGAGGCCGTTACCACGGCAGTCAAAGCGAGGACGATCAACAACGGTCAGTCGTGTATCGCCGCAAAACGATTCATCGTCGCCGCCGAGATCTATAAAGAGTTTGAACGAAAGTTCGTCAGTCAAATGGAGGCGTTAAAGATCGGCGATCCCCTCGAAGAGTCGACTGAAATCGGGCCCCTCGCGACACCGCAGATCGTCGACGATCTCGACGAGCAGGTAAAGAAGGCCGTCGATTCGGGCGCGCGTGTGTTAACGGGAGGGAAGAAGCTCGATCGTCCGGGCAATTTCTTTGAACCGACCGTGCTGGTGGATCTCGACGTCAACGCACCTGTGTCGTGCGAAGAGATCTTCGGCCCGGTTGCAATGCTCTTTCGTGTGAACGATATCGACGAGGCGATCCGGCTCGCGAATGCGACTCAGTTCGGGCTGGGATCTGCTGCGTGGACCAACGACACGAAAGAGCAGGCGCGGTTTATCGAAGACATCGAAGCCGGATCGGTTTTCATCAACGGCATGGTCGCGTCAGATCCGCGGCTGCCGTTTGGCGGCGTCAAGAATTCGGGCTACGGACGCGAACTTGCGGATTTCGGAATCCGCGAGTTTGTGAATATCAAGACGATCTGGATCGGTAAAGCGGGCCACAGATGACGCGGATCTGTGTAAATCCGATTTTACAGATCTGCGTAATCCGCGGCCCTGCATCAGCACTCGAAACAACACGCGCGGAAAGTCTGAAAGCCGATGTTAAATCCACCGTCTAAACGCATGTATCTATTTGACGGATTTCGAGTTGACGCGCGAGAGCGGCTTCTCTTCAAAGAGAATCGCGAGGTGCCGCTCACGCCGAAGGTCTTTGACACGTTGCTCGTGCTGCTGGAAAACAGCAGTCACGTTTTGACGAAGAAGGAGTTGATGCAGCAGGTCTGGCCCGACAGTTTTGTTGAAGAGAACAATCTGGCGCAGAACATCTCGATTCTCCGCAAGGCGCTCGGCGCAAGTACCACCGGCGAGCACTACATTCAAACCGTGCCGAAGCGCGGTTATCGTTTCGTTGCCGACGTGCGCGCGCAGGACGATAGAGCAAGTCAGGAAGTGCAGCCGGCGTTGAAACCGCCGGAGACGATGTATGCGCGCAGTGGCGACGTCAACATCGCCTACCAGGTGATCGGCGATGCGCCACTCGACCTCGTCTTCGTGATGGGTTGGGTTTCGCACATGGAATACTTCTGGCGCGAACCCAGCTTCGCGCGTTTCCTGCTGCGGCTCGCGTCGTTTTCACGTTTGATTCTGTTTGATAAACGAGGAACCGGGCTTTCCGATCGCGTGCCGATCGATCAGTTGCCGACACTCGAGCAACGCATGGACGACGTGCGTGCAGTGATGGATGCCGTTGGTTCCGAACGTGCAGCACTGTGCGGCGTATCTGAAGGTGGCCCAATGTGTAGCCTGTTCGCCGCGACGTATCCGGAGAAGACGCTCGCGCTCGTGATGATCGGTACGTACGCGAAGCGAATACGCGACGCAGAGTATCCATGGGGACCGACGGCGGAGCAGCGCGAACAGTTTTTCGAAGTGATGCGCCGCCAGTGGGGTGGTCCAGTCGGCATCGACGAACGCGCGCCGAGTGTTGCTCACGATCCGGAGTTTCGCGAGTGGTGGGCCACGTACCTGCGAATGGGCGCGAGTCCGGGAGCGGCGGTGGCGTTGACGAAGATGAATGCGGAGATCGACGTGCGCAACGTGTTACCGTCGATCCGCGTGCCGTCGCTCGTCATTCATCGCACGGAAGATCAGTGTTTGAAAGTTGAAGAAGGGCGGTTTGTAGCCGAGCGAATTCCGGGTGCGAAGTTTGTTGAGTTTCCAGGGCAGGACCATCTGCCGTTTGTCGGCGACCAGGATGCGATTGTCGACGAGGTAGAAGAGTTTTTAACCGGCGTTCGTCATCACGCTGAGCCCGACACGGTGCTTGCGACTGTTTTAGTCGTGCGTCTTGTTGGGCCAAAGGAAGACGTGCTGCGACGGCTGCATGCGTACATCGCGAAGGAGATCGATTGGTTCCGTGGACGCGAGATCGACATCGCCGACCACCGGCTGCTGGCGATCTTCGACGGCCCGGCGCGCGCGATTCGATGTGCGTCGGCGATTACGGAATACGCTTCGCGACTTGGCGTTGAAACGTCTGTAGGGCTTCACACCGGCGAGTGTGAGATAGTTGACGGGAAAGTTGCAGGTGTGGCGGTGCAGATGTGTGCGTGCGTCGCGGAGGAAGCGGAAACGGGCGAGGTGCTGGTGTCGAGCACGGTGAAAGACCTCGTCGCGGGATCGGGAATCAACTTAGAGGATCGTGGACTTCGAATACTGCCAGGCTGTGGTGAATGGCGGCTATTCGCGGTTAAAAAATAAACGATGGAATATCCGTTTGCTGACATCGAGCTTGCGCGCAGTTTGGAACGCGCAGAGGCGCACGGGAACACGCTGTTTGTTGAAGCTCGCGCGCGCGCGTTTCCGGATCGGGGTGCGACGTGGATCGAAGTAGCCGGCGCGCATGCGCTGTTTGATGGTGTGGGATCGCCAGTGACTCAGACGTTTGGGTTGGGGATGTTTCAGCCGGTTACGGGAGGGGACCTGGATGAGATCGAAGAGTTTTTTCGATCGAGAGGCGCCCAGGTTTTTCATGAGGTTTGTCCACTCGCGGATGCTTCTGTTTTCACTCTTTTCAACGAGCGTGGCTATCGAACAGTTGAATTTACGAACGTGCTTTATCAACCGATCAGCACTGACTTGCGACTTGAGTCCTCCGCAAACAACGATGTGAAAGTGAGAGTTGCGGGAAAGGACGAAATGAGAGTCTGGGCCGACACGGCTGTCGAAGGCTGGAGTGAGTTTCCGGAAGTCGAAGATTTTATGCGCGAGTTGGGCCAGGTAGCCGCGCATTCGGAGTCGTTATCATTTTTCGCGGAGACGGATGGGAAACCGATTGCGACGGGAGCTTTAATCATCGCGAGCGACGTTGCCGTCCTTGCAGGCGCGAGTACGATCCCCTCGGCGCGCAGGCAAGGCGCTCAGCTTGCTTTGCTTGAAGGACGTTTGCGTTACGCTGCCGCGCAGGGCTGCACGGTTGCAATGATAGGGGCGCTGCCGGGCAGCGGATCGCAGCGAAATGCAGAGCGCCACGGTTTCCGCATCGCTTACACACGAACCAAGTGGTTACACGATGAATCTTGATAATCCTGCAAATCATGTAAATCCTGTCCAAGGCTTTGAAAAGCTGGGCGTCTTTTATCTCGGCCGCTCGAAAACCAGCAAAGATCTTCTGTTATACGACTCGAAAGATCTCGTCACGCACGCAGTCTGCGTCGGCATGACCGGCAGCGGCAAAACGGGCCTGTGCATCACGCTCCTCGAAGAAGCAGCGATCGACGGCATACCCGCCATCATCATCGATCCCAAGGGCGATCTCCCGAATCTTTTACTCACCTTTCCAAACCTCGCGCCCCACGACTTCGAGCCTTGGGTCAACGAAGGCGACGCACAAAAACAAAATCTGTCGACCGCAGAATACGCAGCTCAACAAGCCAAACTCTGGAAAGAAGGACTCGCCGCTTGGGGCCAGGATGGCGAACGGATCAAGCGCCTGCGCGACGCTGCTGATTTTTCTATCTACACACCCGGCAGCAACGCAGGTCTGCCTGTGTCGATCCTGAAATCTTTTGTCGCGCCACCCGAAGCAATCCGGCAGGACAATGAACTACTCGCCGAACGAATCAACACGACAGTTACCAGTTTGCTGGCGCTGATCGGCGTCGAAGCCGATCCGATTCGCAGCCGCGAGCATATTTTGCTTTCAAATATTCTCAACCAGGAGTGGTCCGCCGGACGAGATCTCGACATCGCCACGTTGATTCAAAAGGTCCAGTCGCCGTCGATCGCGAAGATCGGCGTGATGGATCTCGATTCGTTCTTTCCACCTGACGAGCGTTTCGAACTCGCCATGTCGTTGAACCACCTGCTTGCGTCGCCGAGCTTTGCAAGCTGGATGGAAGGTGAGCCGCTCGACGTTCAGAAGTTTCTTTACACAGCGGCTGGAAAACCGCGCGTCGCCATCTTTTCGATCGCACATCTCGCCGACGCGGAACGCATGTTCTTTGTGTCGCTGTTGCTGAACCAGGTGCTCGGCTGGATGCGCACGCAATCGGGCACGACGAGCCTGCGCGCGATTCTTTACATGGACGAGATCTTTGGTTACTTCCCGCCGGTCGCGAATCCCCCCTCGAAGTTGCCGTTACTGACTTTGTTGAAACAGGCGCGCGCGTTTGGTCTCGGCGTGGTGCTGGCAACGCAGAATCCCGTCGATCTCGATTACAAAGGACTCGCAAACGCAGGCACGTGGTTCATCGGTCGCTTGCAAACTGAACGTGACAAAGCGCGGATGCTGGAAGGACTTGAAGGCATTGCAGCCGGCACGGGCAGGAAGTTTGATCGTGCGGAGATGGAGCAACTGCTCGCCGGACTTACCACTCGCGTCTTTCTCATGAACAACGTACACGACGATGCTCCTGAGCTCTTCGAGACGCGTTGGGCCATGTCGTACCTGCGTGGGCCGCTCACGCGCGGGCAGATCAAAACGTTGATGGATCCGCTGAAAGGAGCGGCGACGCCTCCACCAGTTGACACGTCTCCGGCAGCCGCACCAGCAGCAGTAAACACGGCTGCACCGGTAAAAAACGAAAAACCGTTATTGCCGCCGGAGATCAGCCAGTATTACATTCCGGTTCGTTCGTCTGCTGGTCCAAACGAAACGTTGTCGTACCGCCCGATGCTGCTTGGCGCGGCGGAAATTCATTACAGCAACACGAAGACAGTGCAGGCGACACAGCAGTTGACCTTGTTAGCTCCGATTGAAGATGGACCAGTTAGTCTTGATTGGGGCCAGGCAATCGCGGTCGAACTTCCGCTCGAGGATCTCGAATCGGAGCCAGAAGCACATAGGCAATTCGTCGAGGTGCCGGCGCAGGCGACGAAGCCGAAGAGTTACGCGACGTGGAGGAAAGACTTCGCGAGCTGGATTTATCGTAACCAGCGGCTCGAGTTGATGGAAAGCCCGTCGCTGAATATTGTGTCGAATCCCGGTGAATCAGAGCGTGATTTTCGTCTTCGGCTGCAACAGATCGCGCGCGAGCAGCGAGATGAAGCGGTGGAGAAGTTGCGGCGTAAGTACGCGCCGAAGTTTGAGCAAATCGAGGAAAGAAAACGTCGCGCGGAGCAGGTAGTCGCGCGCGAGACGGAAGAGGCGAAGGGCCAGAAGATGCAGACAGCGATCTCGTTTGGCGCGACGCTGCTCTCCTCGTTTCTTGGTCGAAAGAAAACAAGCATGTCGACACTGGGTCGCGCCACAACCGCGGCTCGCGGCGTGGGCCGGACGATGAAAGAATCCCAGGACATCGGGCGCGCGGAGGAGAACGTCGCCGCGTTAACGCAAAGGCTCGAAGATTTGAATGCGGAGTTTCAGGAGGAAACTGCGTCCATCGAACGTTCGATTGATCCGCAAACGGAGCCACTCGAGAAAGTGAGTTTGAAACCGACCAAGGCAAACATCTCGGTGAAACTAGTTACACTTGCATGGGCGCCGTACTTTGAAGACAACCCCGCATTTTGACAGGATTTTTATGACTAACAAGAATCATGTAAATCTTGTTAATCCTGTAATCCTGTCCAACAGTTTGACAGGATTAACAGGATTTCATGATGAACAAGATTCCGATTAAATACGGATTGATGACAGCGGCGGCGGCGATGGCCTGGGTGCTGATCGCGCGTTCCACCGTTGCCAATCCTCAATCGCCGGTTCACACGCTCGGCGCGCCAATCTTCTTCAACATCGTCCACTTCATCATGATCTATCTCGGACTCAGGGCCCTCGAGCGTGAGAAACGAGAGCCCCCAACATTTAAAGAAGGATTGAAAACCGGAGTCTGGATCTCGTTCTTCTACGCCCTGGCGGTGTCGTTGTTCTTCGTCGCAGTTGTGGCCGTGATCGGCACGAGATGGATTGAAAACGAACCAGCCCTGGCGGGCCTGCCGACGTGGCGTATCGCAGCCCAGGCATTTGCGGGACTGTTTCTCGGTGCGATGTTCCTCGGCTTGATCTATTCGACGGTAATCTCTTTCTTCCTTGCGAAGCGACAATCCGAATAGGATCTATTTCGGCACTAACACAACCTTCCCGATATTCTTCCGCTCCTCCAAATACCGGTGCGCCTTGCCCGCCTCATCAAACGTAAAAGCCTGATCCACGTGCGGATTGATCCATCCCTCCTCTACACCGCGCAAAATATCGCGCATCCACACTGCAACCTTCTCCGGCTCGTGCCACATGTGGCCCAGGTTCAATCCAAACACACCGCGGTTCTTGTTGAGTAACGCAAACGGATGAAACCGCGGTGTTTGGATCGCCGCTTTCAACATGTTCAACTTACCTGCGAGTCCATTTGCCGAAACTGTCGATATCCCAAACATCCCTAAACGCCCTGTATGTCTTAAGGCTGCGTAACTCTTCTTCCAGTGCGCGCCGCCAATCGGATCGATAACTAAATCAACACCGCGTCCATTCGTCAGTTGCTTCAACTCCGGCAACCAGTCCTTATTTCTATAATCGATCGCATGGTCCAACCCACGCTCCGCGAGAAACTTGTGCTTACCCTCGCTCGCCGTGCCGTAAGTCTCTGCTCCAATCTTCTTCGCAATGTCGAGCGCCGCGAGCCCGACTCCTCCTCCGGCGTTATGAATCAACACCGACTCACCCACGTGCAACGAACCCATCACCACGAGCAACGCATACGCCGTGGGGTAGTTCACCGGAATCGCCGCGGCCTGTTCAAACGTCAACTGCTCGGGCTTTTCAAACATCTGCGTCGCCTTCACCGCCACCAGCTCCGACTGCCCACC
>DASUPZ010000387.1:0-19855 GCA_036280855.1 Pyrinomonadaceae bacterium
ACGTGCTCGCCGCGCGTCTCGCCAAACGCGTAGCTTCCGATTACTCGACAAAAGAAAAGCCACGCTGGGTAGCCGGCTCAATGGGACCGGGACGCAAACTTCCAACCCTCGGCCATATCGCCTACGCCGAACTCCGCGACGCTTACAGCGTCCAAGTTAACGGGCTACTCGACGGTGGCGTCGATCTGCTGATCGTCGAAACGTGCCAGGACGTTCTCCAGACCAAGGCTGCACTCGCGGCAATCTTCGCAGTGTTCGAAGAGAAACGTGTGCGAGTGCCCGTGTTTGCACAAGTCACGATTGAAGTTTTCGGAACGATGCTCAACGGCACCGAGATCTCTGCTGCTCTGACTGCGCTCTCGCCGTTTCCGATCGACGTAATCGGCATGAATTGCGGCACCGGGCCAAAGCACATGACCGAGAGCCTTCGTTACATCTGCGAGAACACGCCGCTCCCAGTGTCAGTTTTACCGAATGCAGGTTTGCCCTCAGTCGTCGAAGGCAAGATGCACTATGACGAAACTCCCGAGAGTTTCACTGCACAACTCGTCCACTTTGCGGGCGATTTCGGCGCCAACGTCGTCGGTGGCTGTTGCGGAACCACGCCCGCGCACTTGCGTCTCGTAGTGGAGGCAATGCAACGCATCACGCCAAAACAACGCAGCGGAAAAGTCCTGCCTGCTGCATCTTCGATCTACATGCAACAGCCTTACGTGCAGGACGCATCGTTCCTGATCGTCGGCGAGCGCGTGAATGCGAGCGGGTCGAAGAAGATGCGCGACCTGCTGAATGCAGAAGACTGGGACGGCCTTGTCGCACTCGGCAAAGAACAGGAGCGTGAAGGCGCACACATACTCGACGTCAACGTCGATTTCGTAGGTCGCAACGGTGTTGCTGACATGCACGAACTCGCCTCACGCCTGGTGACAAACGTCAAGATTCCCCTCATGTTCGACTCCACCGAGTGGGAGAAGATGGAAGCGGGACTGCAACATGCGGGTGGCAAGTGCATCCTCAATTCAACCAACTACGAAGATGGTGTGCCGCGCTTTCTGAAAGTGATCGATCTTGCAAAGCGATACGGCGCGAGCGTGGTGGTCGGCACAATCGATGAAGAGGGAATGGCGCGCACCGCCGAAGGCAAACTGAGGATCGCTGCGCGGGCGTACGAACAGGCCACCAGGGAAGCAGGTTTGCCTGCGTCTGACATCTTTTTCGATCCGCTTGCGTTGCCGATTTCGACGGGCATTGAAGAAGACCGCCGGAACGCGCTCGAAACGATTGAAGCTATCAGGCGGATCAAGGCGGAACTTCCCGGCGCATTCACGATTCTCGGTGTGTCAAACATCTCGTTTGGTTTGAACCCGGCGTCGAGAGTTGTACTCAACTCCGTGTTTTTACACGACGCGGTCGAGGCAGGCCTCGACGCCGCTATCGTTAATGCCAGCAAGATCGAACCACTCAACCGCATTGGTGAGCAGGAGATCAAAGTCGCGCGCGAGTTGATTTACGACCAGAGGAAGTTTGAAGGTGACGTTTGCGTCTACGATCCGCTCACAGAGTTTACGAAGCTCTTTGAAGGCGTGAAGTCGAAGGCGACGAAGAAGGCTTCTAAAGGTGAAACTGTTGAAGAGCGTCTGAAGAACCACATCATCGACGGCGAGAAGATCGGACTCGAAGACGAATTGCGAATGGCGCTTCAGAGTTACCCCGCGCTCGACATCATCAACAACATCCTGCTCGAAGGCATGAAGGTTGTCGGAGATCTGTTTGGCAGCGGTCAGATGCAATTGCCTTTCGTGTTGCAGTCGGCGGAAGCGATGAAATCCGCGGTTCGTTTCCTCGAACCCTACATGGAGAAGAAAGGCGGCGCCACCGCCAAGGGGACGATGGTGCTCGCCACCGTAAAAGGCGACGTGCACGACATCGGCAAAAACCTCGTCGATATCATTCTCACCAACAACGGCTATCGCGTGCTTAATCTCGGCATCAAGCAACCGATCGACGCCATCCTTCAGGCATTTGACGAGCACGGCGCGGATGCGATCGGGATGAGCGGGCTGCTGGTGAAGTCGACGCTGATCATGAAAGAGAACCTCGAGCTGATGAACGAGCGAGGGATCAAGGTTCCCGTAGTGCTTGGCGGCGCCGCACTCACGCGTCGTTACGTCGAAGACGATCTGAAGCCGCTTTATCATGGGCAACTGTTTTACGCGCGTGATGCTTTTGCCGGTCTTCACACGATGGACCGTTTGATGGACGCGGATTTGACGGATGATGCGGACACGATTAAAGACGCGGCCGGCGTGGAAGCGGCCGAGGATGTGGAAGATTTGATCGGTGAAGAGGCGAAGCTTGGTATTCGAAAAGCTGCCAGGGCGCCGCGTTCGAGGGTTGGCGATACTACGCATACGATTCGCTCGCAGGTGAGTGCGGAGGTCCCGATTCCCCAGCCGCCGTTCTATGGTTCTCGCGTGGTCGACGACATCAAGCTCGACGATGTGTTTGCCTTTATAAACGAGACGGCGCTGTTCAAGGGTCAATGGCAGTTCAAGCAAGGCCGGATGCCCGTGGCTGAGTACCAGACGCTCGTCCAAAATAAGGTGCGTCCGGTTTACGAAGAACTGAAGGAACGTTCGAGGCGCGAGGAGTTGCTGGTCCCGAAAGTTGTTTACGGCTACTTCCGCTGCCAGTCAGAAGGCAACGACCTGATCGTTTATGATGACGACCGCGAAGTGAGGTTTAATTTTCCGCGTCAGCCGGGCGGAAAGCACCTGTGCCTCGCAGATTTCTTTGCTTTAAAAGAGTCGGGGCGGATGGACGTGGTCGCGTTTCACCTCGTGACTGTCGGACGGCGTGCGAGCGAGTACTCGCACCAGTTGTTCAAGGCTGACAATTATTCCGATTATCTCTACTTCCATGGCCTGAGCGTCGAGAGTGCTGAAGCACTCGCCGAGTTGTGGCACCGGCGCATTCGTGAAGAACTCGGCATCGCGGGCTCCGACTCGCCTGAGTTGTCCCGTTTGTTCCGTCAGGAATACCAGGGCGCGCGCTACAGTTTTGGTTATCCCGCGTGTCCCGACCTCGAGGACCAGGAGAAGATCTTTACGTTGCTCGATCCACACCGCATCGACGTCACGTTGAGCGAAGAATTTCAGTTGGAGCCTGAACAATCGACTTCGGCTATTATTGTCCACCATCCGGAGGCAAAATACTTCTCGATTGAGTGAGCTCCAAGTCCTATCCTCGTTCGAACGCTTCGCCTTTCATCTCGCCGGGCGCATGAATCGCGGCACCTGGAAGCGATTCTGGACCTGGTGTCAAAGCACGCTTGGCGCGGGCTGGATCCATCTTTCCACTTACAACATCATGAACGTTTACGGCCTCGAGAATGTCGAGGCCGCCTCGCGCGATCGACCGCTGTTACTCGTTGCCAATCATCGTTCATTCTTCGACATGTATGCCGTTTCGACGGTGCTCTTTCGCAATACGAGCTGGCGCAAGCAGTTATTCTTTCCGGTGCGCGGGAGGTTCTTTTACCAGTCGCCGCTCGGACTGCTGGTAAATCTGATCATGGGCTGGTGGTCGATGTATCCACCGTTTTTTGCCACCGGCGATCATCCGATTCCGGAGAAGCGTGCGTTTGACAAGTATTCATTTCAAGTGCTGACAGAACTCGCGCGCACCGGTCCGGGAAACATCATCGGTTTTCATCCGGAGGGAACACGCAACAAGAGCGACGATCCGTATTCGTTTCTACGCGCGCAGCCGGGCGTGGGAAAGTTGATCATGGATGCCCGGCCCCAGGTGATTCCGGTGTTCATAGCAGGGCTATGCAATAGCTTGCCTAAGCAGGTAGCGCGAAACTGGAACCGCGAAGACGTCATTCGAATCCACTTCGGGCCGGTGATGGATTTGAGCGAGCACCTGTTGAAGCCGGATCGACTGCGGACGCACAAAGAGATCGCTGATGCCGTGATGGAGAAGATTGCCGAGCTGGGCGAACAGGATCGCAAGTTCAGAGTTCAAGCTTTAGCTTGTGAGTCGGGGAGGAGCAGCCTAAAGGCTGAACTCTGAACAGGCTGAACTCTGAACCAAGATATCGATGACGTTACCGATTGTGATCGTCAATCCGTCTTCCGCAGGTGGCAGCACGGGTGAAGCGTGGCCGGAGATCGCAAGTGATTTGCGTTCGCAGTTCGGTGCGTTCCATCCGGTTTTCACAAAGCATCGAGGTGATGCGGCAGCCCTTGCCGGGGAAGCGGCGCGCAAGGGAACAAAGTTCATCATCGCGTGCGGCGGCGACGGCACTGTTTCAGAAGTCGCTAACGGCATTCTCTCTTCAGGCAAAGACGCAGAACTCGGAATCCTGCCGAGCGGTACCGGCGGCGACTTTCGTCGAACACTCGAAATTCCCCTGCAAAGTCGTGCAGCCGCTAGAGTTTTGCGCACTGGTCATACTGTAAAGATCGATGTGGGAAGGGTTTCGTTCGTAGGCAACGACGGCAATGAAGCGATGCGCTATTTTCTCGGCGTTGCATCATGTGGGATGAGCACGAAAGTGATCGAGCGAGTGAAGGCGAAGAAGATCTCGTTTGCTTCTTCTCTGTTACAAACCGCTGTCCGGACGAATCCCGCACGGCTGGTGGTCCAACTCGACGATTCGCACGAGCGCCATCTGGTCGTTTTAAATCTTTGCGTCGCGAACGCGCGTTACTTTGGCGGCGGGATGAAGATCGCTCCGGATGCAAAACTAACCGACGGAAAGTTTGATGTAGTCGGCATCGGCGATCTCAGCGCGTTAAAACTTTTCACGAGCGCGCCGCGAGTTTACCTGGGCTCGCATCTGTCGATGCCGGAAGTCAGCCACGCCCTCGCTCGCAAAGTCGCTATTAAATCCGCTGATCGCGCGGCTGAAATAAATCTGGAAGTCGATGGAGAACTTCCCGGAAAACTTCCAGCTACTTTCCAGATCATTCCCGAAGCCCTGCGCGTCCGCGTTAATTGCTAACAGGATTATCACGATTTGAGGATTCACACTTTAATCGTGCAAATCCTGCTATGATGCTGTTGGCTCATGGACGACCGACGATCGAAACCCCGGCTGAGTGTACATCTCGACGCAGTCTGGCATGGCGGTGAAGAAAGACATTCAGCGCTTATCACAGATCTCTCGGAAGGCGGCTGCTATCTCGACACGGTGGGAGAGGTAATGGTCGGTGAAATCGTCGCCTTTCGCGTGCTCCTTCCTGACGATGATTGGCTTTACCTCGAAGGTGAAGTGCGGCATCACCGGCATGGCAGGGGTTTTGGTGTGCAGTTTGTCGAGCTGAACGAAGAACAAACGAACAACTTGTCGCGTCTGCTGAAAATCGCGCGCGCGGCCGGACCCGAGGCCCCGGCGATTACTGCGGACCTGGTCGAGGACTGACTTGGCAATTCAGGGAACTTTGAAAACGATGAGCCTGACTGACCTGCTCCAGTTCCTGGCAGCAGGGAGAAAGTCAGGAACTCTTAAATTCGATCAAGGGAAGATCACCAAGCAGGTCTACTTCAAAAACGGAAAAATCGTAGGCTCGAAGTCGAACGATCCGCGCGAGTACCTGGGTCAGGTGCTGCTCCACTACGGAAAAGTCGACGAAATCCAGTTGAAAGTCGCGCGCGAAATGCAGCGAACAACTGGCGCGAAGCTCGGGGAAGTGCTCGTCCAGCAGGGTTTTTTGACTGAGGACGACGTGCTCGAGATCCTCAAGACCCGCACGCTCGACGCGATCTACGATCTGTTTCTCTGGACGGATGGCGACTTCGAGTTTTACGACGAAGAGCCGGCGCCTGAGGATCTGCTTCTCATCGAGGTAGAGCCTACCAATGTCATCATGGAAGGCATCTACCGGCTCGACGAGATGGCGCGTTACAAATCGCTTGTGCCGTCGGATCGAAGCGTGCTCGAACTCAACGCCGGCTGGACCTCTTCACTCAAACTCGGTAAAGAATTTCGACAGGTCCTTTTTTTCGTCGAAAAACGCATGTCGGTAGCGGAGATCTGTTACCACATGCACGCGTCTGCGTTTCACGTTTACGGCCAGCTTTACACCCTTGTGAGCGAAGGTGTTGCGCGTGTCACGGGTGAGGTGAAGGAAGAAGCTCCCAGGCTCATCGAAGACATCGAGGATCTTCCGGAAACTGTGACGGAGATGGTCTGGTCGGCCCAGCGCAAACTCGATCAGGATCCCGAAGCCGCGCTGCTGATCCTTCAAAAGGCGTTACAACAACAGCCGAACAATCCGGAAGCGCAGGCGTTGCTGCCGGCTGCCGAAGAGAAATACGTCAAGCACGTTTACGAGCAGGGCGCGCTCTCGCCGAAATCAGTGCCGAAGTTGCTGGTTTCCCCGGCGCAACTGACGAGCGAACAGATCGATCCGCAGGAAGGATTTGTTCTTTCACGAATTAACGGGTCGTGGGACATCCAGTCGATCCTGTCGATCTGTCCCTTTCGCGAAGCCGACTGCCTGCGCATGATCAGAAAACTGATGGACCGCAAGATAGTTGGCATTAGTTAGCAGCGAATTGGTGCGCAACACAAAGAATCTTCGCGCTACGGGATGAGCAACATTACGCCAGCGTGAGAGCGCGCGCTCCTTCAGGATTTCAAACCCGGCCAAAATAAACATTCGCCGCCAGTCGTGTTCCATTTGAAATGTGCATGGACCAGTGCGCCCGCGCCACTGCCGATCGTGTGTCCAGCACACCATGCGGTCCCACCAAAGCACAGGAATATCTTCGTAGATGATCGCGACGCCGCCTTCGCGCAACACGCGACTGACTTCGTTCAGCACGAGCCGTGGATCGTGGGCGTGGTGCAGCACATAACAGAGCAGGACGGCGTCGAAGCTTTGCTCTCTAACGGGAAAGTGCCTGCCGTCATAAGGCAGGTAGTTGATGCGTGCGTCGGTGCTCTCGCCGACGTCGAGACCAACCACTGTCGTTCCGAGCATGCCTCGAAGATGATGTGCGATAAAACCGTTGCCGCATCCAACGTCCAGTATGTCTGCGCGGGGCGGAAGCATCCGCGCGACTTCGAGCGCCATGTCGTATGCTCGTGCAACTTTTCGGCGCCGTCTCATTCGCCTGAAGCGGCGTTTGATGATCGTGGTTAGAGTCGTCACTGCGGTTCGCTAGTGCAACCACGATGCCTCGAAAAATCGTTTGAAAACTGAGCTATTATGCGAGTGCAATAAATATGCGTCGCCAAGATTAGCCGACAACTGCAATCCGTGTTATCCGCGGAAAACTATGGCAAAATGCGCGCATGACTAAACTTCTGATGACTGCTTTATTACTAACTCAAACCCTTCCCGCAGGCTACTGGCCACTCGAAAAGAGCCAGCCGCTGATCGACAAAACGCAGACGATTCGCCTTGCGCCTGACCACTCAAAATTGTCAGAGGGTGAACGAATAGCTTTAGCGAAGCTGCTCGAAGTGGGGCAGATTTTTCAGAAGCTCTACGAGCAGCAGCGCCACCCGCACGCGCTCACGTCGTATCTCGCGCTCGAACAGCTCGATAAGAAATCCGGCTCGACACCTGCAACGCAAAATTTACTGACGCTCTATCGTCTGTTCCAGGGACCGATCGCGACCACACTCGACAACAAACGCGAACCATTTCTTCCGGTCGATTCAGTGAAGCCCGGTAAGAACGTTTATCCGTGGGGAATCACAAAGGAAGCAGTCGATCAAAAACGCGCAGACCTGCTCGACCTGCGCAGTGTCGTTCGTACCGCGGACGAAAAGAACCTGCGAGAAGACATTGCCAAACTCAACAAGTATCCCGTGCTTCAGACGTTGCACCGTGGATTACTTTCCAGGCTGCAGAGCATGCCGAAAAGTGGTTTGTACAGCGTGCCCTACTCAGTCGCGTACGCCGACGATTTGATGAAGGCTTACGATCTGTTGAACGACGCTGCGGTTGCAGTTGAAAAGGATGACGAGGAGTTTGCGCGATACCTGCGCAACCGCGCGCGCGATCTGTTGTCGAACGATTACGAGTCGGGCGATGCGAGCTGGGTGACTGGCCGTTTCAAAAACCTCAATGCGCAGATCGGTTCGTATGAAACTTACGACGATGAATTGTTTGGCGTGAAGACGTTCTTCTCGTTGAGTCTTTTGCAAACTCGCCAGCAGGAATCCGAAGCGTTGCGTCGTGCGATGAAAGGGATCCAGGCGCTCGAAGATTCGTTACCTTACCAGAACCACAAGAAAGTGCGTGAGGACATTCCGGTTGGCGTCTACGACGTCGTTGCAGACTTCGGCCAGTCGCGTGGTGGAAACACGGCAACGATCCTTCCTAACGAGAGTTACCTTGCGAGACGTTACGGCCGGACGATTTTGCTGCGTGCCAATATCATGCGCGACCCGAATATCTTCGAGGGAACGTCGGGAACCCTCACCGCAGCCATCGGCGAGGCGCAGGCCAAAGAGCTCACGCCTGACGGCAGTTTCTACCGTACGCTCTGGCATGAGGTGGGCCACTATCTCGGCGTTGATCGAACAAAGGACGGCCGTGAACTCGACGAGGCTTTGCAGGACAATGCAAACACGCTGGAAGAGATGAAGGCGGATCTCGTGTCGTTGTTTGTGGCCCAGGCGCTGCACAAACAGGGTTATTACACGGATGCGCAGTTGCGAAGTGTCTACGCCGGCGGGATACTGCGCGTGTTACAGAACAATCGCCCGCGTCGCGATCAGCCGTATCAAACGATGCAGTTGATGCAGTGGAACTTCTTTCTCGAGAATGGTTTATTGAGTTTCGATCCGGCGACAAAGACGATGAAGGTCAACTACGAGAAGTATCACGACGTTGTCGGCAAGATGCTGGAGCGAACTCTGGCGGTGCAGTACGAAGGCGACAAGGCGGCAGCTGACAGGTTTATCGATCAGTACCTGAAGTGGGACGAGAATCTTCACGGCGTGATCGCCGCGAACATCCGCGCGCAGCAGCGATACAGGTTCAGGGTCTTTAAATACGCCGCGCTGGGAGAATAGGACCTATAGGCCCGATAGGACGAATAAGAATAGGTCTTATAGGACCTATAGGTCGAATAGGACGAATATTAGGTCTTATAGGACCTATCGGACCTATCGGTAGTTCGGGTGCAATTGGATGTATTGTGCCGCGTCGTTCTCTTTCTCTCCCTCAGGGTTAACCGCCTTCTGGGCAATGTCCAGGTAAATTCGCAGCCGCATCTCCGGCAGCCGTATCTTCTCGGCCGACAATTTCGCACGGTCGAAATTGATCAGGGCGAGCTCGCCCAGCAGGTCGGACATGACGGTCGCGATATTCCCCAGGGTGCTGCCGCTGTACATGTCGAGTTCGTCGCCCTCGAAGGAGTCATTCCCGAAACCATTTAACAGCCGCGCCGCTGCCATGAGCTCATTGAACTGGTCGAGCAACGGGTCGACGATCTCAAACGATCTCCTGGCATCGTAACGTGAAAATGCGCGTGAGATTTGGAGCAACGCCATCATGTGAGTGTCATCCTGCGCGTGAAGCGAAGGCCCCAGAATGCTTCGCGCCTGCTCGAGTAAATTCAGCGCCTGGGCGCGTTTATGACCCGGACCAATTCTGTCGACAATTTGAGTTAAATAGGTTGCCTTCTCACGGTTCGTGCGAAACGCACCGACAGTTCTCAGAGCTTCTTCAACCTTTCCAGAGTTGATTGCAATGTTGATTTCCTGCTGCTCGATGCTCCCGAGCACCTGGCGGCGCGCGTAGGAGCTGGTAATGTGATCGTTAAGGATCTGTTTTGCGCGCGCTACGTCGCCGTTGCCCATTTCACGATGGGCCAACTGAAGGTAAAGACTTTCCCTGAGTTCCTCCGGCGCTTTTCCGATTGCTTCAATCGCTGCCTCGGCCGGCTGCGTGCCAACCAGGGTCTGCTCGGGCCTTTCGGCAAACGGATCAATTCCGCCACTGATGTCGATGATTTTCTTTTGAACCATCGCCATGCTTCCGGCAGACATCGCATCAAGCTCCGCACCCATCGACCGCAAACCGGCAAGAATGGTCCATAGGGAGGGCCTTTCGTTTGGGTTCGCCCGCAGTGATTCCAGCGAGTGAGATGAAACCTCGTTCAGTAGCTTCTGCAACAACTCCTTCACCTTGTCTTCCGGAATAAGACTCTCGCCGGGTTTACCGTCGCTTGTTTCTGCTCGCTTCGTTTGCTGACTCAACCCGATCAAGGCTATGGCGAGGTTCGCGGCCTCCATGTTTTTTAACAGCTTCTCCCCAAGAACCTTGGCTGTGATTTCGCTTGCCAGCTGCGCAGCTAAATCACGGTTCTTGTTTTGTAATTGCATCACCGTGCCGATCAGGTTTGAAGAAAACTTGTTCTTCAGAATTTTCCGGGCGAGTTGCAATGCGCGCTCCGGATGCTTCGCGGCGATCCGGTCCACAATTATCAATTCGAGTGCGCTTTCCTGGCCCATGCGCTCCATTGGACCGCTTGTCGGATCCGCTAACTGGTTCGTGGAGTAAAGAAAATCGAGAGCCGCATCCGGGTCGCGTCCTGCAAGGATTTGAATTACCTCCTGGCGCAAGCTCAGGACGATTGAATGCTGCTGATAATCCGGCTCACCCTCATCTACCGAGGCCATGAATTCTTTCAGGTCGGCAATCGCGTTTGTGAGCGACTTCGCTGCTCGCTTTTCGTCAGTTTCCCAGAGAATTTGCGAAGCCTGGATTTGCGCCCTGATTCGAGTGGTAGGCGACTTGATTTGTGGAACCAGGCCTTCGATTTCGGTGAGCAGCGTGATCCCTCGTGCTTTTACCACGTCGCGGTTCTTACGCGTTTTCAATTCCTGATCGGTAGCCTGCCGCACCTCGAGCAGGTTGATAACGTACTTGCCGCTGGGTTTCTGTTCAGGGTTCAGTGGTGCGACGGTGACGCTGTACTTCCCGGCGGCCAGCGCAACAAAAGATACGTGCTCTGGTCCCTGGGCACCGTTTGGCGTATCAAACTCTCCAAGGGGCTTGCCGTTCGGAGAAGAAACTTTGACGATAACGTCAATGCCGCGCTGCTCGACGACCAGTTCGACGTACTGGTTCTCTTCCACCGTCACGCTAAAGTCGTGGACCTGATTGCCTGCGAGTTCGCGTTCCATGGGAGTGCCGGTGGCTAGTGTGGTCTGGGCGTTTACGACAGCCGGATACAGAAAGAGGAAAAGGAGAACAACTGCAACTTTATTCATGCGCGCATCTCCCGAGTGCTCCGAGGAAGGGTTGGGAATTCCGGTACTTAAGACGCCGTTGAAGGGTAAAGAGTTCCCTTACTTGCTGAAATATTACTTCCCAAAGGCGTTGCTGCCCAGAAAATTCTCACGCAAGTAAGAGACAGTATCGTGCAGCGTTTCGCCGGGATCGCGTGGCCTGAAGTTGAGCTCGCGGGTGGCTTTGGCGCAGTTTAGATACCAGAAATGCTGGGCCATTTCGATTGCGCCGGGTTCAACGGGCGAGGCCATGTCCCACTGTTTGAACAACGAATCGACCAGGTTGGCGCCGGTGATTGCAAGCCTTGAAGGCAGGGCGATCCAGGGTGCGGAGACTTTGGTCAGGCGTTCCAGCCGGCCGAAGAACTTCGAAAACGTCCAGTTTGCTGCACCCAGCAGGTATCGCTCGCCGTGCCGTCCTTTCTTCATCGCGGTGCGAAAAGTCTGTGCGGTATCGCGCGCGTCGACAAAGCTCACGCCGCCGGTTGGCACAGCGCTGATCTTTCGGGCCATGAAGTCGAGGACCACTTTGGTTGAACTGAGGCGATCGTCGCCGGGCCCCAGCAAGAGGCTGGGATTCATGATTACCAGTCGCAAGCCTTTGCCGTGGAAACGTTCGAGCGCCGCCATCTCCTGGTAGGCTTTGCTCGCGTAGTAGGGCCAGCGCGAGATGATATCGAGGGGTACGGGATAGTTTTCGTCGGGGACGACGTCGCCGTCCTTTGTGACTGCAATCGTGCCGCTCGTCGAGGCGAGCACGATCGTTTTCACTCCGGCGGCTTTCGCGGCGTCGCACAACAGGCGAGTGCCCTCGACGTGAATGTCGTACATTTCGCGCGCGTCTTTTTGTTCGCGCGAGACTTTCCCGGCAAGGTGATAGATCTCGCTGATGCCTTCGACGGCTCGTTTGTTGTCGTCGGCGTTGGTGATTGAACCGGCGAACGTCTCGACGCCCAGATCGACCAGCCAATCGGGGATTGAAGTGGCCATGACGCGTATGTCTTTCGCGCCTTCTTCGATGAGCTGTCGAACGAGGTGTGAACCGAGAAAGCCTGTGCCGCCGGTGATGAGTGTAACGGCGCGTTGTCGCTTCTCGATGGCTGCACGGCGCTTGGTTCCGGGTGTGACCTTGGTCATGCGTGCGGTGCGTTTGCCGGGAGTTTTGGAGGGCATGGATTCTCGGGTTGTTAGGTCCTATCTTGTATAGGGCGAATAGGTCTTATAGGTCCTATAGGACCTATTAAAACGCACCTACCTCCTCCACCATGGCGCTCTCTTTCTTCCGCTCGCTCTTCCACTGCTTCCGCAGGCCCTTCGCGTCGAAGACGCCACGCGTGCGGTCGCGCAGGTTGACGACCTCATGCCTGACGCGTGCGGCGATCAGCCGGTAAGCCTCCGCGCGCGCCATGCCGCGCGTCATCTCTTCGAGCTCTTCATACGACAGGAAGCGCCCGATACGCGCCCCGACGTCGCGACTCTTGATAATCGTCGTTCCTTTCGGCATCGCCTGGTACGTGCCCTCGAGATACATCGGCAAAATTCCGACGCGCGCGTGCAGTGCGAGATAGCCGACGACGGGTTTGAAGTCGGCCAGGATTCCCGTCATAGACCGCGTGCCTTCGGGAAAGATCAGTGCGTTGTAGCCCTGGTCCAAAAACGACCGCGCGTGGCGCAACGACTGTCGCAAAGAACCCGTACGCTCCATCGGCACGAGGTTGGTGAAGTTTTCCATCACCGCGCGTTTGTACTTCGTATCGAAGAAGTAGTCAGCGGCGGCAAGCGCTACAAGATCCTTGCCGTATTCGCCCAGCGCCATCTTCGTCAGACCCATGTCGAGGTGCGAAGCGTGGTTCGCGGCCACGATGAAGTTGGTGTGCGGCGGGATATTCGAACGCCCTTCATAATTCGTCCGCAGAAACTGATCGTAGAGAAACTGTTGCAGGAAGTCGCCGGCCTTGTTTCCCGCTGTTCGCACAAACGACGGCACGTGGATCTCGTCGTCCTTTTTGCGTTCGTCAGGCCGCGCATCGTGCTTCGACGAAATACCGGGCCGGCGATTCACTACCGTCAGGAGTTCACGCACGTCCTGGATCTCGTTGAACCGTTCGGGCGCCGTGATCGATCCGCCGTCGTTCTCAATCGCGGTTGCGAGCTCGACAAACATCAGGCTATCAAAACCGAGATCGCTCAAGCGCGAATCAATCGAGACCTGCGATCGCGGCCGGTTTGCAACTGTCGCCACCATGCTCATCAACCACAGCGAATCGGCATCCGTACTCTCCTGCACGCCTCCACGCCGTCCGGATCGTTGACTCTCTTCGAGCGCCTCCATGATCTGGACCACTTCACGTCGTTTCACTTTGCGCGTAGCGGTTCGCGGCAGCTCGATGTCGGTGAAGTGCATGACCTTGACGCGTTTGTAATAGGGCAGGGAAGCAGACACTTCGCGGAAATGTTCTTCAACCAGACGATGCAACGCCGCCCGCGAAAGGGAAATATCGTATTCATCATCGGCGACGACGAGACAAGCAACTTTCTCGCCCGGCCCATCGGGCAAACCGACGATGCTCAGCTCCTTGACGTATGGAGAGTTTGAGTAGACTTCTTCAAGCTCGTCCGGGTAGACGTTCTTACCGTTGGTATCGACGATGATCTCCTTCGAACGTCCGACGAGATAGAGATTCCCGTCGTCGTCGACACGTCCGAGGTCGCCCGTGTAAAGCCAGCGGTCCACAAGAGTCTTGCGCGTGGCGGTTTCGTCTTCGTAGTAACCCAGCATGACGTTTGGACCACGCGCGATCACTTCGCCGACACCGGTTGGATCGGGATCGGCGATTCGAACTTCAACACCGGGCAAAGGTTTGCCCACGGTGCCTGCGAGCATGCGATTCTCCGGACGCGTAACCGTCAGCACGGGGGAAGCCTCGGTCAGTCCATAACCTTCGAGAATCGTGAAGCCCAGACCGTGGAAGTCGCGCTGGATCTTTTCGCTTAACGCCGAACCACCGCTGATGAAGTAACGAATGCGACCGCCGAGTCCTTCGTGAATCGGATAAAAGATGACCTGGCCGAAGTTGACGGCTGTCTTATCGCGCATCCAGGCGTTCGCGCGAATCAGATTGTCGGCCGCTTTCCCGATCCATTCGTTGCGTTCGTAAAGCCTGTTCTTGATGCGGCGGTGCAGCAGCTCCCACAACGCAGGCACGCCCACCATTCCCGTGACGTGGCCGTTCTTGATAGCACGCGCAAGGGCGTCGCTCGTCAACTCGGGCAAGTAGGTGATCTGCGCGCCACGACTCAACGGTGTCAGAAAACCGGTCGAGAACTCAAACGTGTGGTGCAGCGGCAGAACTGAAAGCACGCCGTCATGAGTTGTCATGTCAAACACTGACGACAACATCGAAACCATGCTCGTCAGGTTGCGATGCGAAAGCATCACGCCTTTCGGCTGGCCCGTCGTGCCTGAGGTGAAGATGAGAGAAGCGACACTTTGCGCGTGCGCGCGTTGCGGCAGCAGGGCGATACGCTCGTCTTCGGTTTGTTCGTCAGGAAGTGCAAAAACTTCTTCGTAGGTCCAAAGCCGCGGCGCCGCTGCAAGCTCCTGAAGCGCTTCGCGCAGGTCCGGACGCTCTTCGAGGACCTTCTCGCTGCAGATGATCCCCGCAGCATTTCCCGCTCTCGCGAAGTTGACGATCTCCGCCGTCGAACTTTCCGGATCGCACGGAATGCACGTCGCGCCCGTTTTCAACACGCCAAAGTAGCTCATGCCCCACTCCGGCGCGTTGCTGCTGACCAGCATCACGCGATCGCCCTGCTTGATGCCTTCGCTCGCGAGAAATCCTGCGACACGCGTAGCAAGCTCACGCAGATCCGCATACGTGTATTGCTCTTTGCGTCCATCGCGCTCGATACGCATCGCAACGCGGGTTGCGTGACGCTTCGTCGAGGTTTCAAACAACTCGAGCAAGTCGCGATAGGTGTAAACACGTTTCGGCTGCGCTCGCATTTCGTCTTCGAGCGTTGGAAACACCCACTTCGTGAGACCCGGCAGGTGAATGTTGAGCCAGTAGTCGTACCAGTCAAACTTTTCCGGGTTCCACGTCAGCAGATATCTCTCGTCTTCACTGATCCGTTCGAAGAGCGAGCGCACGTTGTCCGAGCGAAATACATAAGCGTTCTCGACCGTGAACGGGCGAAACATGTCAAACGCTTCGCTCGTTTCGCGCGTCAGTTCCTCAACCCGCTCGACGCTGTTCTTCACAACGTCGATTACCTCGCCGACACGTCCGCCGCCCCATCTCGGCCGCACACGATCGAGCAGCGACGCGGCTTTCTTCGCAGTCGCGTTGAACATCGGCACCGACGTCCGCTCGTAGTGCGAAGTCGTGACGGGCTTAGGCTCCATGCGCGCGGCAATCTTGTTGATGATCTTGACGCCGGTATCTTTCTCCTCGAAGTGTTTGCGCTTGTCGAGCCCGACGAGACCGATGATCCGCTCCATGTTGTTTGGATTGGAATCGCCTGTCGAAGCCTGGAAAACGAGTTGCGGCTCTTCGACGCAAGCCTGCGCGGACACTGCGAGCATTACGGAAGCGACCTGATCGACGGGGGTGATATCGAGAATCAACTTCTCGTTTGCAGGAATTTTCGTCTGGCCTTTGCGAATGAGAAAAATGATCGGCGCGGTTGTCGTGAAGCCCTCGTTCCAGCCGGGGAAGGGATACGCTAATGCCGACTCGACGATGCTCGGACGCACGATGCTCCGCACCATCTCTTTTTCCGCGGCGACGAGCTGTTCGCCGAGCGACTTGGTGTAGGTGTAAATGTTGGGCCAACCCCAGTACGCAGCACGCTCGACCCCGAGATCGGTCAGGCGAGTGCGAGTCCAAACTTTTCGCTCACGTGCGACGGCGAGCCCGAGCGCGTCGGGATCGTCAACGTCGCGGCCTTCTTCATTGAGCCGTTTGCGTGCAAGCTCACGAAAGCGCGCGGTCATCATCGAGTCGCGTGCTTCGTCACGCACGCGTTCGGCAAGTTTGGCGCAGTCGGCGATCTCGTTGTCGACAGAGAACTGAACGCCCTGCATTTCGGGTTCGGATCGACGTGGAAAGTAACCGACAACCGGATCGCCTTCCCAAACGGCGCCTGAGCGATTGCCCGCGACAAAGCACGTGGAAACATGTACGAGGGCGGGACGCTTCATCCGGCGCGCAAAGGCGATGACGTTTTGAGTGCCGACGACGTTGGTGCGCAGACCGCTCTCGAGTGTGGGATTGAAAGTTACGTTACCGGCGGAGTTGATGACGACGTCGATGTCGTCGGCGATCGCCTGTGCTTCTTCTTCCGTGTAGCCGAAGTTTGTTTCGCCTATGTCGCCGCCTCTGACGACGACCTTGTCGTTGACGAAGCCTTCGAGTGCGCTGCCGTAAAGTTCGCGAAGCGGATCGAAAGGCGGGGCCGTGATGATGTTGTTCCAGAAGCGGTTTTCCGACTCCTCCTGGGAACGCGCGCGCACGGTGAGATAGACCTTGCCGACGTTCGGGAAACGATGGAGCAACATGCTCAACGTCACCTTGCCGAGAAATCCGGTGCTTCCGATCAGGAAGATCTTCCTGTCATTAAATATTTCTGTCGGAGAGAGCTTCATAATCCGTGTCCAGTCTCAAGCGTTCAGAGTTCAACCTTTAGGTTGTTTCTTAACTCGTGTACGCAGCCACAAGCTAAAGCTTGAACTCTGAACGAGAACTTCTATTCCATGTCAGCAATTCCAATCATTGGCTGATGCAGCATCGTGATCTCAGCAGAATTTCCCATGTAACTGCGCGCCATCGCGATTGCTTCCGTCAAATTGTCCGCGCGTTCCCAGCCGAGAATCGCCGGTACGTGTGCGTTCTCCGCGCCCGCGGCGATCACTTTGCCGACGTGCTGTCGCCCGTTCTCGCCCCAGTACCACATGAAGAAGGGATGCGCGCCGTGATAAGCATTCCCGCGCCGGTACATCTCGATGTAGCTCGGGTTGTTTGCAAACTCGCGCTCGTACTTCTCCCGCAAAGTGAAAGCATCGCGCGTTTCCGGCAGCAGTCGATTAAAAAACTCGATATAGCTCGGATGAAACTGGTGATCAAACTCGTCGAAACACGGATGATGCAGGATCATCACGCCGCCTTTCTTCAGCAGCGGCTTGTTGCGATAGAAATTGAAGTGATAGCCAAGCGCCATCACCTGGACCAGCAAAGGATTCAAGATCGAGTAGACGTTGTAAGGCGAAATGTCGGGAATACCCGTGATCAGAATGTCGGCCTGACCACGAATCGGAATCGCATATTGCTCGAAACCTTTCGCCACGATCTTCTCGTGTACCAGTTCAGTCTTGCCTGCATGACACGCGATCATCTCGTACTGCGCCGGCCGTGAGTGCAGCAGCTTGCGACGCGCCGCTCGCGGCAGTTTGCCCATGGTGTAACGCATGGCTTCAAACTTCATGCGATCGAAGGCGCTGAAGTCGTCCTCGTTGCGCAGCAGGAAATCCATGTCTGCGCCGTACATCCGGTTGTTGATGGCGGTTTCGATGTGAAAGACGTTGAGTGTTTCGTCGACGATCTTACCGAGCCGTACGACCTTGTGATTCAAAGCCGAGCGGGCCGGATCCATGTAACTATCGGAGTCGCGAATCGTTTGCGGATCGTGATGAGCGCGGAGCGATTCGTAGTCGCACAAGCCGACAGCCACAGACTTGTGACCGCCATCCATCGGCACGAAGTTGATGTTGACGTAGATCAACAGATCGCTTTCGGCACAGCGACGATTGAGGACGAGCGGTTCTTTATGCCGGGTCTCGCCGAGCTTGATCAGACCGTCGGACCATTCGGCGTCGTGGTTGTAGTAACGATCCGGATAGTAGTCGGCAAAAACTCGGGGCCCGACCATCCGTTTCATTTCCCACTCAGTCATTTTCCGGTGCAGGGAGTTGGCGATGATGATGTGAACGTCGTCCACTCCGTGTCCGGCAAGCATGTCGAGCACGATCTCGAGAATTGTCTGCCGAATATCCGGCGTCGCCATGGGCGGCAAAGGCAAACTGATATCGTCAACTGCGACTGTGACGCGCATTCCGGGTTCGAGCTGCGCAAACAGCGGATCGCAGCCGAGCGGATGATTGAGCGCATAACGAACAGCGGCTTCGCGATTTGGCAAACCCTTGATCGACGGGTTCGGGTAGAGAACGCGCGTTCCGATCGGCAGATCTTCAAGGATGAAGTCCTCACCGGAAGGCATGATGCGCGGCGCGCTATCGCGATCGATGTAGATAACGGATTCGTGCGTCTTTCGTCGGAGTTGCAGTGCCATGTTTTTATTGCCGATTGTCGGTTTGAGCGTCTCCTTGGAGTGCGGTGACTTGTCACCGCTTTGGTCCCACTTTTAGGTTCAACTCACTTCAAATTCAGAATGGGCCAATCGTGATGCAGCGCTGTTTGTCGCAAACGCATATCGGGGTTGATCACCGCCGGATGACCGACGATCGAGAGCATCGGCAAATCGCTCATGCTGTCCGTATATGCGTACGAGTCGCTGAGGCTGATGCCTTCACGTTCCGTGTAAGTTCTGATCCACGAAGCCTTCGTCGCCGAGGCCATCACAGGCGGCAACAAACGCCCGGTCGCCACACCGTTTACAAACTCCAGCCGGTTTGTGACGTACTCCGTTATCCCCAGATGCTCCATCAACGGCTTGACTGATAAATCGAGGGCGCCGGTGATCACCACCTGCCGCAGTCCGAGCTTTCTCGATTTGTCGATCAGTTCGTAAGTCCCGGGAAAGACCGCCGGCTTAATCACGTCTTCAAACAACTCGTGGGCGAAGTAGCGCAGGCGGTCTTCCGATTGCCCCTTGTACCGCTGGAAATACAGGTCGTTAAAAACTTTTCGGCTATACTGGTCCGTCACAGCGAAAACAGGCAGGCTCAGAAGAGTGGCGGCACTTTTCTTAAAACTCGCCATCAGACCTTGCTGGCGACGCGCGTAAAACGACAGCGTGTGCACAAGATTGGTACTGACCAGAGTACCTTCAAGATCGTAGAATGCTGCCCCCGCCAAGCTCTCCTCCAAAGTTGTATGTTTTGCGGTTTTCGGGCGGTCAGGCTGGTAAAGCTGGATCCTGGCGCCGGATGGCAAGCCACTATACCGTATTCAACCCGATTTGGATAACGGGAAAGCAAAAGTATTACACAGTGTATGGCGGTAGCAGACAATCAGAGGCGAAATGATGAAAAATCTTAGGAAAAACGAAGAAAATCTGCGTTATGCAGTTATTGCGTTCGTGCTGATTTCGATAGTTTTGGGCAGTGTCGCATGCGAGTCGAGCGCGCCGGCGAGTGGTCCGGCAATAGATAAAGGCGACCCGAAGAGAGCGGCCGAGAAGATTGCCGAGGCGGAGCCGCTTTACGAAGGACGGGAAGACCTTACCAAAGCGCGTGTGGCAGTCGCGGCGCTGCGGCAAGCGCGAACCGCGGACTACGGAAACTACGAGGCCGCCTGGAAACTGGCGCGCGCAGCCTTTTACGTCGGCGATCGCACTGACAACAACGCCGAG